>DATDOR010000638.1:0-4340 GCA_035293165.1 Anaerolineales bacterium
AGTTCGCCGTTTTCGGGGGCGGCAGTCAGGCGGATAGAACTGTGTTCGGGCGTGTACCGGGCGGCGTTTTCGATCAGGTTACGCAACACGGTCGTGATCCGGCGGGGGTCAACGTACAGCGCGGGCAGGTCAACCGGGATCGAGACCCGTAACCGCTCTCCCGGCGGGGGGTCGGAACGGTGCGCGGCCAGGGTGACTAACTCGGCCAGTTCACACGCCACGCGGGAGACGGAGAGATTTCCGGCTTCGATCCGGGACATGTCAAGCAGATCATTCACCAGTTCGTTCAGGTTATCGGCTTCGGCGGAGATGATTTCCAGGAATTCGCGCTGGCTGTCCAGGTCCCATTTGACATCTTCGGCCAGCAGGGTGGAGGCATAGCCTTTGATGGCCGCGAGGGGGGTGCGGAGTTCGTGCGAGACGGTCGAGATCAGGCTGGATTTCATCCGATCAAGCTGGCGGCTGCGGCTGATGTCTTGCAAAATCAAGCCCCGGCCAATGCGTAAATTTAGCGAGTCGGTCACTTCAAACACCTGCAAGCGAATGTCCAGCACCCGGTCGGGGTAAACGACGACCATTTCGACCCGGCGGATTTGCCCCCCGGCGTTCAGCATGGTCTCGACAGCCTGGCGGGTTTTTTCTTCATCCTTGGCCTGGGATAGAATTTTGTCCAGGGCTTGCGTGCCCCTGAGGAGGGTCAGTTCTTCCGGCTTGAAGCCGGTCAGCTCGAGGATACGGCGGTTGGCATACAGAATGTTCCCGTTCAGGTCTTCGAGGATCAACCCGTCTTGCATGGATTCGACGAGAGCTTCAAGGCGGCCGGTCTGTTCCTGCAATTGCATATCACTGCGGGCGAAGAGGGCGGCGTTTTCAATCGCCATCGCCGCGTGGTTGGCAAAATTGCTCAACAGGCTGATCTCTTGATGGGTGAACAGGTGCGGTTCGGGATAATAGACCAACAGGGCGGAGGGTGGCGCGTGCTGGGCGTTCAACGGCACGGCGAGGATCGCCCGGTAGCCTTCCGCCCGCGCACGAGGGCGCAGGGAGGCATAGGTCGGGTTCTCTTCCGTGTCGCTAATCTGAATCGGATGGCCGGAATGAATGGCGCGCAGGGTGATAGACTGCGGCTCGGACGGGTCAATGTTGACCTGTTCGGTATACCGTTTCGACAGACCCCGGCTAGCCTTCACCCGGAAGATGCCCTGGTTTTCGTCTAAGGCCAGAATCGTGCACATATGAAGACCCATCAAGTGTTCGACCTGCTCCAAAATGCGTTCGAGCACCACCTGTGAGTCCAGTGTGGAGACGACTGCCGCACTGGTTTGGAGGAGCGTGGAGAGTTCATTCAACCGGGCTTCGATAGCCTGTTGCATCCAGGTCAAACTGCGGGTCAGGTTCCCGACTTGATCAGGCCGTTTGCTAAGCGAGGCGATGACTTCGGTCTGCCACTTCATCCCTAATTGTTCTTGCCCAATGGACTGGCTGTAGGAGGCCAGACGTTCCAACGGCGTTATGACATTGCGGGAAAGGGCGATCCAGAAGAAAAAGCCGCCGAGCAAAAAGATCGCTACCGCGATTACCGCTCCCTGCCCAAAGGCGCGCGAAGTGGCAAACGCGGTCGCCGTTGGGCGGGTGACGATCACACCCCATCGCACGCTGTCCACCGGTTCGTAACTGATCAGCATCTCTTCCGGTTTTTCGCCCGCAATCAGATTGCCCGACTCGCCGTTGAGTACGGCGGAAACCACCTGGGGCATGGTAACATTTGCGTCTTGTAACAATTGATCTGCGTTGGGGTGGGCGATCACCTGCCCGGAAGAATCCACGATGAAAATTTGAAACCCACTCGTGACCTGACTTTCGGCAGTGATGCTTGCGAGTGCGTTGCTGAGGAATTGGAGTTTGATGTTCGTCGCCACAACCCCCAAGAAATTCCCGTCCGCATCCCGCAGGGGCATGACAGCGGTCGCGACAGGTTGGTTGGTCGTCGGGGAAATCCGGCCTAGAGACACGACCGGCCCGGTGACGTTCAGCGCAATTTGGAAATAATCTCGAAAGGAGAAATCTATCCCAACCGTACTTTCGACCCCTGCAGGATAGTGATAAAGCATAATGCCCTCCGCATTCAACCGGTAGACCAGGTTCACGTCCGGGCGGGCACTCGCCAGGGCATTGAAGAGAGGCTCCATCGCAGGGATGTCGGCTTCTATGACAGCGGGATAATCCGCGATTGCCTCGATTGCCTGTAAAGCATTGGCGATGAACGTGTTCGTCTCCTGGGCCACTGCCCGCGCCAGCGCCACGTCGGCGAGTTTGACATCATTCTCTAACCGGCGGTTGGCGAGATTCTCAAACCCGAACGCTGCGAGGACGACAATCCCCACAAACACCAGATAATATGCCAGCAGGCGCAGGCTGAGATCACGCTGAAAAATCGTCTTGGGGAACATACCCTATTATTTTACCCGCTAATAAGGTAACTACTCAGCCCAGAGTAGCAGGATAGCCGACAAAAAGGTGTGCGTGGGGGTGTACACCCCCACGCACACCTTTTTGTCGGAATTTCCTCTGCTTTAGCCTGGGCAGTTACTTTTACTTTTTCTTACTCATCAAATGTTTCAACTCGCGCTGATTCTCATCCAAAGCAATCTGCAAATCCTCCACCTGTTTGAGCAACAGGCCAATACCCAACTCCGCCTTTGCGTTCACCCGGTGATCAATCTCCGCCGCAATACGGTCTTTGGCCGCCTGTCGGTTTTGGCTCATCATGATGAATGGGGCTGCGTAGGCCGCCTGGAAAGATAGCATCAGGTTAAGGAGAATGAACGGATAGGGGTCCCAACGATTGATCCACGCAGTCACATTCACGGTAATCCACATCGCGAGGATGGAGGACTGAATGATGATAAACCGCCAACTCCCCATCGTATCTGCCACTGTGTCAGCAATGCGTTGGCCGAGGGTCAAACGCTCCTCTTCCACCACGTTGACGTTCCTGCTGGCCATGTTCCGCAGGATGTCATCCATATCATGCAAACGGCCACCCAACTCGACCAACACATCAATCGCCGCTGCGGGTCGTTTATACAAAAAATCAAAGAATTCATCCCGCTCCAGTGCCAGAGTGGTGACATGGTTGACCGCTTTCACGCTTGCAGAACGAGGCTGGTTCGTCAGCATTGAAAGTTCGCCAAAGAACCCTCCCGGCCCAACCTCATGCAACACCAATTCCTTGCCAGTGGCATCCTGGATAATGACATGGACTTCACCTTCGGTCACAACATAAAACAAATCACCTTCTTCTCCATCGCGGACGATGAGCTGGCCCGGCCTGAACTTCAACTCGTCCATGATGGCCCGAATCTCGGCTACTTCTTGATCGTCCATTTCGCTAAACAGGGGGACTTCACGCAGGTGGATTTCAGACATAGGGTTCTCCTGATAAAAGGGAACGGCAATCCCGCGTTAAACAAGGATGCCGTTCCAGTGTATTGAATTGAGGGTCTACCGTAATTAATGGGGTGGGAACCCGAATTTTCCACTAAAAACGAAAGAGCCTGAATTGATTTATCATCACCGAGAATTTGTATGCTTTCCGTCCTCAACTAGTCTCTTTGACTCTATTTTACTCCCCTTTTTCTGCTGCAAGGCTCCAGACTTCGGAGGCTCTTTGAGATTTGCAGTGGGTAATGCCAGATTTTGGGATAACTTCCAAGTCTTAAGGCCGATATCACAATGTCTTGTTGAAAAACCCAATCAACTTCAAATCATAATCATCCCCTTTTTCCAAAACCCCGCTCCCAAATGGAATGTCATCCAACTGCCACCACCACTTGGGGTCGCCTGCTGCCTCGAAAAAGCGTTGCGCCCCAGCAATAAACCGCGCATCGCCACTTGCCACCATAAAGACCGGGCGCGGGCTGATCTGCCCGATGACGTCCACAAGGGGGGGCGGTTGGCTGATCCCGGTCAGCCACTCCTGCACGCGGTACGCCAACCCCCACCAGGGCGTGAAAAATCGCTGGCGGAGCGTTGGGCTGTTTGCTCCAAAATGATCCCGAAATACAATTGGAACCGGCCCATCCGCCCAAACGGCGCGAATGTCCGGGGACTGTGCCGCTGCTCGCAGTGCGATTTGCGCCCCTAGCGAAAAACCGAGCACCCCGATCCGGTTGGCGTCAATTTCCTTGCGCTGCTTCAAAAAATCCACCGCCCCAAGCAGGTCATTGATTTCCAACCAGCCAAACGTGCTGACACTGCCTTCACTCCGGGCATGGGCGCGCAAATCAAATAGCAGCACCCCATACCCTTTCTCCACCAACGCGCGGGAAAAATGCCGC
>DATDOR010000639.1:0-5063 GCA_035293165.1 Anaerolineales bacterium
GATGGCGTTGGAGGAGAAACGGAGGATCGAAGATCAAAGATCGAAAATCGGGGGAGTGTTGGAGGGGTTGCCGGAGGGGATGCGGGAGGCAATTTTGGCAAGGGACATGCAGACATTGAACGCTGCGCTTGGGGCATTACCTGAAGAACAGGCAACGCAGATTTTGCAGCAATTGAGGGAGGCGGGAATAATCAGTAGCGGTGAATCTTCTAGCCCCGATATCGAACAGGTATTGGAAGAGTTCGAGCCGCTCCTGCAAGCCATCGCCGCCGTCGCGCGGGGGGAGGTGGGGGAAAAAGCGGAAATCGAGAAAGAATTGGCGAATTTGCAGGAGAAGGGCTGGATGCTGGTTGGCCCCGTGCAACGCATCTGGGCAGGCGAGCGGGAGGAACCCACACTCACAGGCGGCCTGGACGATCAAGACGCCGCCCTCATCCGGCGGGTGCTGGAAATCCTGTCCCGTTCGTAGGCAGGTACACCAGTGCCGTAGACGCTACTGTCGTAGCTACAAACAACGAATCCCATGTACGATTACCGCAAAATGTCCCTGGAAGAACGCAAAAAAGTTCTCCTTGAACGGAGAATGCAAGGAAGACCTCTCCACGCGCCGCCGCACATCAAAGGGATTGCGGGAAAATACCTGATTACCGCAGCCTGTTACGAACACAAACCCATTTTCGACTCGCCAGATTTACTTTCTTTCCTGATGGACGAATTGCTCGCCCGTCTAACCGGGGACGTGCAGTGCGAAGCATGGGTTTTCCTCCCTAACCATTATCATATTGCATTAGAGACCCCTGATCTATCGTCAGCGAAATACTCCGAAAGGGACATAGCAAAATTGCAACTTCGGTCAATGGATTACAGGGCCAAAAGGGGAATTTCTCCCGGCCACTCCCACCCCAACACCAACCCCGCCGCCAGCCTGCCCAACGCGTCCGACGACTTCGCCCCCTCCCCATTCCCACCCGTTGCAACGAACACCCGCTCGGACACCTGATCCACGATAGGATGACCGCTTTGTGTACGGCATAGGATACAGCGTTTGGTATGGAACGACCGGAACCGGACATCCGGCAGAATCGCTTGCAACGCCCGTTCGAGTGCGCCCTTGTGAACATCACTGTCCCCCTCCCGGAACCATGTTTGGACTTCTTCCAGGCTTTTCGGGAACTGGTCGGACTTTGTGTTTGCCCCCATTTTGATGTAATAACGCCCGTCGGGGTAGCGCAGGGGCGGGGTCAGGTAAATGTCGTCAATTTCCGGGTCTTCCACGAAATAAATGAGGGTGGGGATGTTGGCATATGTCTTTGCTGAGTGTTCGTCCACTTCACCCAGGATGATCGTTTCCGTTTCCGCGTAAATCCCCAACGGGCGCGGCAGCAGGTTGAACAAATGACTGAACGCGCCCGCCGCTACCAATACCTTTTCGGCGCGGTACTGCTCCCCGGTCAGGGTGGTGATGATGACCCCATCCGCGCGGGGGATCACATCCCGAACAATTTCCTGAATGATCGTTGTCCCCTGCCGCTCTGCCACCGCGAGCTGGGCGCGGAGCATCGCGCGCGGGTTGATCATTCCAGCCGGGGCAGGTTCGTGCAGCACCCAATAGTCGGATGGAAAGCGATAAGAAGGGAATTGCGCCTGCCACCGGGTGTCCCCGGCCGGGTAGAAATTGAATTCCACGCCCATTTCCCGCGCCCAGTTGCGATCAGCCTTCATATGGCTGGCCATCCGATCCGAGTCAACGACGAGCATCCCGACCGGGTTATGAAAGGGAATGCCGGAGGCGGTCTCCAACGCCTGGTACTCCCCAATTGCCATCCGCGCCAACGCCGACCAGACCGGATCGCGGCTGATCAGGCGGGTCAGACGACCTTCATCGTAATGGCTGGCGAAGACGCCGGGGTGGGTTGTTTGGTCTTTGGGTTCGTCTGGGCCAATGATGGCAACGGATTTGCTCTGTTGGCTGAGGTAGCGTGCGGCCGCGCTGCCCATCAGACCTTTGCCGATGACGATGATTTCAAATTCACGCATACCTGATCCTTTCGACGAGTTGTTTCTTCGGCCAGCCTCCCCCATTCCTCTAAATTGAGCGTTTCAGCGCGGCTCGTGGGGTCTATTCCGGCGGTTGTGAGCAGGTTTTCTACGGTTTCTTTGGGTAAGTTCAATCCGGAGGAGAGGGCATTGCGGAGGGTTTTACGTTTTTGGCTGAATCCGGCTTTGATCAGTTTAAAGAAAGTGTCAAGGTGGGATCGGGGGAGGCGCGGTTCAGGCAAGATGTCTATCCGGACGACGGCGGAGGCCACTTTGGGGGGCGGGTAAAACGCTCTGGCGGGGATGTGGGCGGCGATGACAGGCTGGCCATATACCTGCACGCTGAGAGCAAGCAGGTTCATGTCCGGGGGATTGGCACAAATGCGCTCAGCGACTTCGCGCTGGACGGTAAGCACCATGCGCGTGGGGGGATGTCCGCTTTCGAGAAAATGGCGGATGACGGCGGAGGTGATGTAGTAAGGGATATTGGCGATGACGAGGTATTGGCTATTGGAGATTAGCGATTGGAGATTGGTTTCCAGGATGTCGCCGTGGATGATTTCAATGTTGTCGAAGGGGGTGAGGACTTCGCGGAGGATGGGTATGAGATTGTGATCGAGTTCGACGGCGATCACCCGCGCGGCTTGGGAAGCCAAATGTCGGGTGAGGCTGCCCAACCCGGGGCCGATCTCCAGGATGGTATCGGTTCGCCCTACACCGCCTGCGTTCACCACTTTTTCTAGGGCAGTGGGGTCAACGAGAAAGTTTTGTCCGAGGCTTTTTTTAGGGTGCAGGCCGAATTGCCGAAGCAGATTAGGCACATCAAGAGGGGGGAGGGAAGTTTGCACGTCAGGGATTTTACCTTGAAAGATGGCGGGATGGAAATTCGCTTGAAATTTTTCAGTTTCCTCATAACTTTTCGGCCCGTTTGGCAACTAGATTCATAAGGCTCATGAAGGTAGATGAATCTCCCAAAAAAAGGTGTGCGTGGGGGTGTACACCCCCACGCACACCTTTTTTTGGGATAATCCCCTCACCAAGTGAACGGTTACGACTCAACGATGTTAACCGGAGGGCTTATAAAAATCAAACTCTCGATATGTGGTGGGCAGAAAAATGGGAATCAGATGTTGCCGTGGTTTCTTTGCCATTTGCCCGGCTCAATTGTATAAAAAGAAGCCGCAGGAACTGCATGACAGTTCCTGCGGCTTCTTTTTTGTCAAAAAATATCCGGGCAGGCTTCCCGGCGGCGCCCAGAGGAAACTCCTTAGTGCTGCTTCCTCTCGGACCTGGCACGGTTCGGAGGTCTCTGCCGCGCCGGACCCGCCCGGACGGTGCGGGAGGATACCGCAAGTGGGAAGAGATGTCAATTGAACATCAAAAAACCTCCGAGACCTTTTCGGTCTCGGAGGTTCCGTTATTTTTGTTTTCGGCTCTCCCAGTAAACACCCCCTATGATGATGATGACGAGGAGAATTGCTCCCAGGATCAAGCCGAGGTTGCTGGCTGTCTCGGGCATTATTTCAGCGAGGACAGGTAGGCTACCAGGTCTTCAATTTGCCCCTCAGTCAGGGTTTGGCCAAAAGTTGCAGGCATGACAGAAGGTGAAGCACATGGGCCTGGAGGACATTCTTCCACAATAAACGCATTGGGGTCTATGATGGCAGTGTGAATGTAATCTTCGGCTGTTTGTCCAGCCACACGGGTTTCAGCTACTGTCCCGATGTTGTTGAGTTCAGGGCCTACGGCCCCGGTGCTAACACCCTCAATCGTATGGCAGGCAATACACCCGGCGGTGGAAAAGACCGATTTTCCTCGGCTGATGGGGTCGGCCAGACGGAGATCTGGTAAATCAATCACATCGGGCGGTTGGACTGTGCCGGTTGCAGCAGGTTCCCAATTCATGATGTAGGCAGCAATGGCGCGAATTTGATCGGGGCGCAGTGGGCCGCCATATTCCGTGGACCAGGCCGGCATCTTCCAGGGGGAATCTGGCTTTCCAGGCCATTGTTCGGGACGTGTAGAAGCCGGGCGTCCACTGGAGGCCGTTGCAACGATGAAATCTTCCATCGACCCTGGCCAGCCCACTTCCTGGAGACGCTCGGTGAAAAAGTGTTCGTCATTGAATGGCGGGCCAAAAACCCCTTCCCCCCTCAGACCATGGCACTCGGCGCAGCTATCTGTGTACAATTTTGCCCCAAATTCGATGGCCTCGGCTCCCTGATGAAGCTCGGATTCTTCCAATTTAACAGGTTCTCGGAATCCAACGACCAACAGGATGACGGAAGAAATGATGATCGCAAGGGTACCGATGATGATTTCAACTTGGATGCGATTATTACTCATAATGGTTTGGCTCCTCTCTATTACTCATCCCGCGGGCGGTCCTGATGCAGGAAGTATTCGTGCCAGTAATCTTTGGGTTGGAGAGTCTTTGGGTCAATCCACTCAATCCGCAGATAAACTCTCTTGACATCGTCTTGCCATTCACTGATGTACATAAGCCCGGAGGAATCCTGGAATTCACCTTTTTCTTCCCAATCTGCGATTTTTTCTGAATACACCGTGAAGAATTCGGCCAGGTCTTTAGGCATGCTTTCCAAATCAACTTCTCCAGTGTAATAAGTACCAGGAACCAGTTGATCATAAGGGATGGCTCGCAGCATCCCTACCCCTTCCTCAGGAGCCAGGTCTTGAATGACGCGCACCGCCGGTATGGGTTCGATGCCGAAGACCGGCAATCCCATGTAGCTGGTAACAATCAAGAAGACAGCCCAGAACAAACCCCAGGCAATGCCGATGGGACGGTTTTTTGCCAGCCGTTTGGGGTTGCGGTCAATGTAAGGCACAGCCAGCATCAGAACAACGAAGATCCCTGGGAGAACCACGCCCATCAAGGTGGGGTCGCCCAGCTTGAGCATGCCTTGAACCCACCAGAAATACCAGGGGGCTGTGGTATCCAGCGGGGTTTGGAGGGGGTTGGCGTGGTGTTCAAGCGGGGCGCCCGCATAAAAGAACACCATGTA
>DATDOR010000640.1:0-5878 GCA_035293165.1 Anaerolineales bacterium
GGACATGCTGAAGTCATACAGGTCACGTTTGACCCATCCATCATCAGTTACCGCGAACTGCTCGAAGTCTTCTTAACCATCCACGACCCGACAACACTCAACCGGCAAGGGAACGACGTTGGGCCGCAATATCGTTCGGCGATTTTCTACCACGACGAAGGGCAAAAACAAATTGCTGAACAGGTTTTACATGAAATTGAAAACGCGAAGATTTGGGATAATCCAATCGTCACCGAGATCAAGGCATTGGATACTTTTTACCCTGCTGAGGACTATCACCAGGAGTATTTCAAAAACCATCCCAACGCGATCTATTGCCAGTTAGTCATCGCGCCGAAGGTAGCGAAGTTTCGTAAAATGTACTTAGAGAAACTCAAGAAATAGATAAGGTTAGCTAAGCGAAAACTTCCCTGCTCGCTATTTCCTCATGAACGATTCCACTTCTACCAATGATTCACCTAAATGGGGGCCAACCCTCAAACTGGTCGTTGGCTTGACCTTTGTTGCCATCGTCGCGGCTTTGGTGGTGCGGTTTCGCAATATTGTGGGGCCTTTGTTAATGGCGTTCATCCTGGCGTATGTGCTACATCCATTGGCATCCTGGATGAGCAAATCCACCCGATTGTCCTGGCGCGCTTCAGTAAATTTGATCTATCTGGTGGTGATTGTTTTGCTGATGGGCTCTATTACCGCAACCGGGGTTGCCGTTGTGCAACAGGCCACCAGTCTGATCACGACCATCCAACGATTTGTCACGAACGAACTTCCCCAACTCATCACTGATCTCTCGACCCAATCCTTCATCCTTTTTGGCGTGTTTACGCTTGATATGCGACAATTTCTGGGGCAATATAATGTGGAGTCCCTGGTCAACCAGGTATTGGGAATTGTGCAACCCGCCTTGGGCCAGGCAGGGGGGTTATTGAGTAAGCTGGCGTCAAGCACGCTTTCCAGCCTGGGGTGGGGGTTTTTTATCCTGCTGGTTTCATACTTCACGCTTGCAGATGCCGGGCGGGTTCCAGATATGTTGGCAAGGGTAGAAATTCCCGGTTATAACGCAGATTTACGGCGCTTAGGGCGCCAGTTGGGACGAATTTGGAATGCGTTCATGCGAGGTCAGCTGACAATCATTGCGCTGACGATCGTTTCTTATTTTATCCTTTTGACAGTTTTTGGCGTGCGTAATGCACTGGCACTGGCTTTGCTGACCGGAGCCGCACGGCTGGTGCCATATATCGGGCCATTGATCAACTGGATAACGATTAGCGTAATTGCTTTCTTCCAATCCTCCAATTATTTTGGCCTGGAACAATGGCAATTTGTATTAATGGTACTGATCAGTGGGATCATTTTGGATCAAATTTTCGATAACCTGATCTCGCCTCGTGTTTATAGTAGTGTGTTGAATGTCCATCCAGCAGCGGTGTTGATCACGGCAATCATTGCGGCGAATCTGCTTGGTTTCATCGGCCTGTTGTTGGCCGCCCCAGGGTTGGCAACGCTCTCTTTATTCGCTGGTTATGCGATCCGCAAAATGCTTGATCTCGGTCCCTGGCCGGAAGATGAAAAACTAGAACAATCAGGAATCTTTACAATTTCTACTCTCCGACGATGGATCGCCCGGCTGCAACGCTATCTCAATAAAAAGAGAACGGATTCATCACAGGAGATCACCCCAAAATAACCATCTATGCCAAAGGACAACAAAATGAAAAATTCACCAGAGCCCCAAACAGATACCCTTGCTGAAACAGACAACTACCTGATCTGGATTGCCGACGAACCCGACGGGGAACGCACCTACCACCTGGAACTCGGCAACCTGACCGTCCACTTCTTCCAAGAAGAGTGGGATGAGTTTGTTCAGTTAGTGCAGGGATTGGGGAAGAAGCGGTAGGGAGATAGCCAAGGTAAACAAAGCCAACAGGCAAGAGGTAGATATGGTCATTCATACTCTGTATACTTTGTCTACTTGTGTACCTGTCAACTTCGTGTACGATTACGGCGTAGGGGTGACTGTCGGGGTAGGGGTAAAAGTCGGGGTGAGGGTGGCGCTCCTCGTTGGGGTCGGGGTGTGAGTTGTGGTGGGCGCCGGATACGCACGCGAGGAAACAGTGGGCGATGGCGTCAGGAAATCGGCATCGCTTGGGGCATTGTTCCGGGCCACGCGTTCGACATATTGCACAGCGTAGGGACAACCAATGGGGAAACGAGTCGCGACACTATCCCATTCCAACATATCCCGGTTGGAATTCCAGGCAGAACGCAAAGCGGTCGTCAGACATCCTGGGCCAGCGTTGTAATTGACCAGGGTAAAGCGCCATAAATCTTCGTAAGTGGCGACCGCGCCAGGGGTTTCGCCTGTGACATCATACACCATATACGAGACTTGTTCACAATTCCCTTGCAGCAGTTGGGCAAAGACATCCACCGTTGTTTGAGCATGTGCAAGGTCAATCCCTTGTTCACAATCGGGGCAGTTGGCGTTCGTCATCGTTGCCAACGCTCCCTGTAACATGGCCTGGTATTCTTCATCAATTTTTGCATATCCTTTTGCACAAGTTTCCTCATGCAAAACAAGAGGACAAAACTGGTCAAAAAAGGAAAGATTCCAAAGAAGGGGGCCGTCCGCGCCCAGCGAAGTGAGTTGCCCCAATCCAAATTCATCACCAATGATCTCACCCGGCCAGAACTGGCTTTCCTGGGCAAAGATATTTTTGAGCAGTTGTCCAGGAATGGTTGTGCGCTGGGCAACCTCTAAAATGGTGGTGTCGAACTGGTTTTGCCAGTCGGTCACGACCCCGCGGGCGCGCTGGGCGCCGCACGCGTTCGCCGCCCCATTTGGGAGCAGGCCGTCTGCTTCACACCCGCTGGCGTCTACAATATGCTGTTGGATCAATTGTCCGGCCAGGAAAGTGAAAGGGGTATTGGATGAAAGTTGAGAAGCGTTTTCAGGAGTAGAAAGCCACCTGGGCGGGTCGCCAATTGGCGGGAAAGCTTCCCAGGTCGCCGCACAGCTATTCACCGTCGGATCCCCTTGCCACTGGTTGCTAATCACATCTACGTACCAGATTTTTTGGCCCGGAGTGGCGGAAACGCCCCCATCCACAATGCGGACACGAGCGGTGAAAAATTCGCTTTGGTCGCCGTAGGATGAATCTGCCCAAAATTCAATTTCTGTCCCGTTGATGGGCGTGAGGGTCATGGGGATTTCACACCTGTCGCTGGGACAGTCATAAATACTCCCCTCCAATTTTACATGAACAGCCGTAATGATTTCGTTTGGCAGCGGCTCTTCAGCCAGAAAAACAAGCGAAGGAATCTGTCCACATTCGTTTTTGGGTGGGGTAGGAATACACCCATTGAGAGTCAGAAAAATGTTCGGCACAGGCAGGTCAATGACCACCTTGCGTTGCCCGGGTTGGATGTCCGCTAGAAACAGGTATAACCCCTTGCAGGTACTGGTATCCCCCTCGGCATCGGCAGCCGGTGGGCAGGGCGGTGTACCAATCCATTCTTCGTATAGGTCATCGTCACAAGCAGCCAGGACTTCCAGATTGGTCGGCAAACCCTCATGCTCGATAAAAATACCGCACGGCGCCTGGTTATCTGCCCATCGGGTCAACCACCACTGGTATTGCGTAAAAGTGACAATGATTTCTGCTTTCCGTTCAGGAGGATCGCCTACTTCGGCAGTTGCTACACCATCAAGGTCAAGCAATGTACCTCCAAAAAAAATAACTGCCATCGCCAGGCTAAGCAGAATAAATTTCACGAAGATTTTCATGCCGTGAAAGCATACCACCAATTGGTCAATTTCGCACCATCCTATTTTACCCCCCCAGTAGAGCAATCGCATGTGGATATGTGTAGGTTCTTTAGAAATCGGCGGGGAGATCTCCAGGTTTTGGGGTATGCGTGGGGTGTTAAAAAAATTGCCATCTTGCCATTTAATTGCTATACCATTGCCTTGCTCCCCCATCTGGGGCATGATAGACTATTTTCATGATTTCCGTACTGCTGGTCACCCCCAGTGAAGGATTTGGTGAACTGATCTGCCAGACCCTTGAAGACGAAGGAAGGTATCAAGTCATCATGGTCGAGAGCAGCAATGAGGCCCTGGAACAAAAACAGAGCTTCTCACTTGCGATTCTCGACTGCGATGCTGACGACTCCTCCCTGGCCGATTTAGGACATCATTTATTCGCGCAAAACCCTGAACTGCGCCTGATCGTCGTCCCGCCCCGCAATAACCCCGAACATCCCACCCTCGCCAACCTCACCCCACACGGATACCTGACCAAGCCATTTTACCTGCCCGACCTATTAGGCCTGGTCGAAAATACCCTGCAAGGCGAATCCCCTATCGAGGCTGCTCATACACAACGAGAAAAAACTCCTGCGCCCGTCGCTACCGACATGCTCGAACGACCTGCCCCGCCCGAACAGGATAACCCTCTGCCGCAACAAGAATCCCACCCCACCCCGGAAGGGGACACCGCTGTTCAACTGCCGCCCTGGCTCCAGGATGTCAACCGCGCCGCCCAACACCTGACGCGTCTTTCCCTCGAAACCAGCGCCCAGGCAGCCCTGATCACGCGCAGTGACCTTCTTTACGCCTACGCAGGTGGCTACCCCGAAAACGTCGCCCACGAACTCGCCGATGCCGTCAGCCACTACTGGGGTCGTCAAGGGGGCAGCGACCTTGCCCGCTTCATCCGGCTCGACGCTACCGGCGAAGAATACATGCTTTATGCCACAGCGCTCCCCGGAGACATGGTGCTCTCCCTCGTCTTCGACGCAAAAACCCCTTTCAGCCAGATTCGCTCCCAGGCCAACCATTTAGCCCAACGGCTGGCCTCCGGCCCTAAGGATGAATCGAGTATGAGTCTATCGGATTCCCAGCCTGTTCCTGTTCCGCCAAAAACTGAAACACCCACGGTGCTTCCCTTTGATTGGCTGCCCAATCAAGACGCGCTTGATGATGCCCTCGACGATCCTTCAACGTTTGAAGAAGACATCCCTTCAGATTGGCAGCCGGTCCAGCCTCCCTCCGGCGAGCGGCGTTCGTTTTTGGAAGAACTCCTCCCTGACCTGCTCCCTACCGCCCCCCTGCCGTATGAAGATGAGGAAACTGTCCCCAATTTAGAAAAAACGCGCCTATCCTGGTCTGAACACCCGCTAGAGCGCGATATTTCCTTCGTCTCAGATGAAGAAACCCTTCCTTCCATCAACTTCACCGAAGAGGATTTACCCCCTTACCAGGCAGAAACGCAACCCAGCATTCCACACCCCCCGGAAAAACCCGTCCAGCCCTACGGAGATGAATTCTTGCCCCGAGTCGAACCGGTTCTCCCCTCGGAACCGACTCCGGCACTTTACAACTTATCCTTCGCCTGCGTGATGATCCCCCGTTTCCCACATCATCATCTGACCAGTGACCTTGCTGCCCGCATGGGCGAATGGATTCCGCAAATCTGCGTCGCGTTCGGCTGGCGCGTGGAACGGCTGTCCATCCGGCCTGAGTACGTGCAATTCATGGTCAACGTCCCCCCAGCGACCTCCCCCGGCTACCTCATGCGGATTATCACGAAAGTGACCTCCCAACGCGTTTTCCATGGCTTTCCCCGTTTCCAGGATGAAAACCCCTCCGGCGAATTCTGGGCACCCGGCTACATGATCATCAGCAGCAACCAGCTTCCCCCACCCCGGATGGTTAACGACTTTATTTCGCAGACAAGGAAACGGCAGGGGTTTAAGTAATTGTCAATTGTGAATTGTTAATGGTTAATTGCCCATTGCGAATGCCGAAAGGTAACCGTTCAGTTCCCCCACCTGAAGGGGGTAAGAACCCGAAAAAATGGTGTCCGCAGGGGGT
>DATDOR010000641.1:0-4273 GCA_035293165.1 Anaerolineales bacterium
TGGCTCCCCAGACGCAGGGTCAGGTTGGACGGGACTGATCGAATGCCTACTTGATCAATCCGAGGATTACCTGTGGCCGGGAGGGTTAGCTTGAATTTTTGGGTTGCAAGAGAGGGCAACGGGCCGCCAGTGCTCACAGGAATGGTGTAATCTGGGTTGGGATCATCGGGAATCACCATCGTACCCAGGGAATTGATCCGCACGTAAAGGCCTCCAATATCTACCTGGAGGGTGGAGTTCAACAACCCATTGCCAGTCACACTGGACAATGTTCGGCGCGCGTGAAAATCCACCTCGGAAAGCAGGTTGGTTTCGAGTTTACGCGCACCCCAATCCCCTTGATCACCTATAAAAGTGATGCGCTCCTCGAAGAGCACCCCTCCGGGTGGCGCGACGGGTTTTAGCGTGACGGTGGCGCTCGTCACCTGCGCCCCCTCTGGCAGACTATGGAGCATTAATAACCGGTCGCCTTCAAATGGCGCACGGCTGCCTTCAAAACTTTCGCTGACAAGCATGGTTGACTCTTTTTGTATCTATTATGATCACATCACGAATCGTTCGTAGTAAGGCACGAAAGTGCCGTTGGCGATTGGACCGGCACTCCAAAGGTGGTGTGCCTTACTACGAACTGGAACACTATCCTTACACCTTAAGCAGCAACAACACCTTTTGATGATCGTTCGCGACGGGTTCAGGTGTGGGGTAGTTGTCCTGATTGACCAGCGGCGTCGGTTTGGTTTGGGAAGTGGGAAGTTCCGTGGGCTTCAACAGCTTCAATCCCAGCGTGTTCAAATCGAAATGCACCACGCCGATATTGTTCGGGTACCAAGGCGGTTCAGGCGGATTTTTACCTTCTTCGGCATGATAATTCACCGTTTTCCGCGGACGAACCTGGAACCACATATCATCCCACTCTTTACGCTGTTTCAAGTACTGTAGAGTCCGCATCTCGCGGCAGCAGCGATCGAACCACGGGGAGTGACAGTATTGGTCATCGTCAAATTCGTCGTTGGGGTCGGAGAGAAAGGCTTTCCAAAAGTCCGTCTCTACGTCATTCAAACTGGAATCGTCATCGTGTTTGACGTTGTACAACTCCAACATTCGCTGGAATGGGATGCGGTAAACGTGCCCGTCCGGGGGGTCAATCTCCGCAGAGACAGAGGGGGCATTAGGAACTTCCTCCGGACGGAAGCGGATCTTGCTCTCGCTGGAGTGATAGAGATAGAAGGTCGTGAACGTCTCATAGACATGATCGTCCTCTGAAGCGATGACCCGGAAATAGTTGAGCTGGTACACATCCACGAGGGGAAAAGCGCCTAATTGATGTTCCACTATGGATTCTTCCTGCAACTTCAAGTCTTTGAAGAGCATCATGTGCCCGGTTCGCTTGGGCAGTACTGCCAACACCCGGTCAACGATGGCTTTAGCGTACTCGTCCGGGCTCTTGCCGCCGAACTTTTCGGCATCTCCAGCTTTGTCCACGTGGTCCAGCTGCTGGATAGCTGTTTCTATCGAACCGGAGATATCCTCTTTGACCATCGATTGCAGGTCGTGGAAGTCCTCTACCGTCCACGGGTCTCCTGCTTTACGCTGGATGTAGGGAAGGGTTTGGTCAGACATGGTTAATTCTCCTTGTATTTAAATAGATCGAATAGTTTTCTAAACCTGAATTCGGGATAACCTTTTGGGGACACGGACAACACGGAAAAAATTCAAAAAGAATCCGTATCATCCGTGAAATCCGTGTCCTAAGAAAAAAGTCCGTTTCATTTTTCATCCGATGATCAAATCGCATGTTCCACACCTCCTCGGGTCACTTTCACATGCACCCCGGCAGCTTTGGCCAGCCGGACGCCGACCGGAGCAGGTTTCAGAATGTCCAGCACCAGTTCGGGTAGTTCCGGGCCAGCAGCCACCTCACGGGCGCTATCAAAACGCGCCCCGTTGTACGCCACGCTCACATCGAACATTGCCGGGCCGCTCTTGCGAACCGCAACCGAAATCGCGTTGCCCCAATCGCCCTCGGTGCGAGCGCGCAACTCAATAAAGTCGGGCACATCCGGGTCTTGTAAATACATCCGGGCAGGAGTCTCCTCACTGCCCAACGTCAAATAGCGCGGCTTACGAAATGGGATTTGCTGCGGTGCCCACCCCAGTGGGACGCGAGGTACCACATCGGCGATCACCAGTTGCGAACCGTCTGCCTCGTCGTTGATCTGGCTTTGGATATGGCGCGGCTCCTCTTCCGGGGCGGGTTCGGTGACGACGTTCTCAAACACCTCCGGTACTGTAGACCGGCGGCTGAACCGGGCTTCGTTGAACACCTCACCAAACCGGGAGGGCAAATCCGCCGGCAGGCGTACCTGCATCGTCCCTGGACGGTGGCTGTCCCACGAAAAGTTGATTTCCACCGGCAATGCATCGTAGGGTTGCACCGAATCGAACACGGCCAGTTCCTTTTCCGGGGGTGAATAAATGAACCGGCTGATATCGAACCGCGCTCGTCTCCGGCAGATGCCGCCCGCAAAATGCGCGCCGCCTTCAAACTTTCTGCCCCCAAACACACACCGGTTAAAGCGGTCCACCAGACAATCCAGATAGCGGAAGCGTGAACGGCCGCGCGGCAGGCGCAACACATCGGCCTTCTCCAGTACGTCGGCCCGCACCAGTTGGGAGGGGTAATCTCCTGCGTTCACCTGCCAGGCCAGCCCGTGCGAATCATCCACCTGCCCGCCAATCGTCACCCCGGCGAAAGGTTCCTCCCGCCCAGCCGCGTGGTCGTAAATCGTGACATCAAACAGGCAATCCACCTGCTCCACGATCACCAGGGGCAGGGTTTCAGGAGGTTCGGCGGCGAAGTACGGTCCCCATACACTCACAACGCGGTTTTGATACGCACCCAGCCCGCCCTCTAATCCATTCCGAACGCGGGCAATTGGAGTGTTGGCACTGCCGCACAACTCCCAACGCCCGGCAGTGAACACCAGCCGCCCCACGATTCGGGCAGGGCTGCCATCGCCTGGGAGTGGGGGATCAGGCTGTTTGTCGTCAAGTGGGATATTCGCCTCCGTAACCCGCACGGCAATCTCCGGTTGCGCGGAGGTGGACACGAACGAGTGTAGCCTGACGAGGTGGGGTGCGAGCGGGTTGTCCAGCGTCAGACTCGCCGCGCCCTGGCTGGAACCGGTCAACAGCCATTCATCTACTTCCGGTGGGAATGGGACAAACGCCGATCCACCCAAGGGTCCGGTAAAAATCTCCCCAGGCGGGATGGGGCGCACGTGCCCGTTAGCATCCACCCGCTCTGCCAGCAGGCCGCGTTCCAGATCGGCCCAGATGCGCGCGCCCTCGCCGGGGCGGAACGTCGTCAGCAGTTGGATCTGCCAGCCAATCGTCTCGTTGACCAACATCGGCCCGGACGCGCCGGACGGAGCAAAAAAGGACATCTCGCCAAACGTCTCCCCCACCCCGTCGTTATCCACGTTCCAGGTGTCCCCATGCTGCACCGTGCGCGGAGGGCTTTCAACCGGTTGGGGTGGGTACTCGATCAGTTCGATAGAGCGCAAGGGTAGCACCTCAACCGATGAATCTGGCCCTGTGGTGGGCGAAGTCAGGCGAAGCTGGTCAATCTCGACTGCCGATGCCAGGCCGGGAAACGCGTCGTTGATATGGGTAACCACTTCATCCAGCAAGGTGGATTCTGGCGCCGCACCGCGCACATCCACGTCAAATGGTCGCCTGCTGTCTACGGCAATTCGCAGCACGGATCGCTGGCTGAGATCGATTGCAGAGGTGAGTGAAATCTCCCCGGTCAGAGCGGCAGGTGTAGGTGCTTCGCCGGTCGTTTCGGCGGGGACATCCTCCCCCAATAAATGGGTGCGGGCATCCCCCCCCGAATAATGTTCCAACACCAGGCGGCTCGATAATCCGGCCGACGGCGATTGCAACTTGAGGAAATTATCTTCCACGGAAGCAACGTCCGCCTTCAACGCCGCGTTGATTTTGCTTACGATGTCATCCAACCCGGTTTTTGCCGGGTCATCGGCGGCACAATCCACGTTCACGGGCGGCTTGCCGTCCACACCGATCCGCAGATACCGGGTGAGGGTCAGGTCGTGTGTCCCAGAAAGGTCTGCCTCCCCTAAAAAAATCGCGGATTGGGCATCTGTGCCCTGGTACGACCGGGGCGCAGGGAAGCCGAACAAACTGGAGGTGACATCGGTCCCATCCGGGACGGCCAGTTCGAGTTGAGAAGCAGTGCCCATCTTTGCGG
>DATDOR010000642.1:0-6894 GCA_035293165.1 Anaerolineales bacterium
CCGCGTCGCACCAGCGTAGCCATTGATCATTCCGTCCTTCGAATTTCCCTTCCCACAACGTCAGCCCTAACCCTACTGGAGCCAACCAAGAGCCGTCCGTGGGAACGTATTTGCCCCCGTGCAGTTCGTAAACCTGGAAAATCTCTTGTTGGATCAACCGCTGCGGATCGTAAACGGCGTAATAGATAATGCCCATTTGAGCATAATCTTTCATCTTTTTGCCCAACTCGCTGCCTCTTTTATTGGAAACGATCTCGATCACCACTTCCGGCGGTTTGCCAAACTCCCAGATGAAATACGAGCGGTGTTCCTTCGCATACCAGTCTTCTGCCGGCTCCACATCCAGGCTCAAAAAAGCATCAGGGACGATTGCGGGCAAATGAACAGAGCGGAAAATGCCCACGTTGGCATCGGCCAGAAAGGGCCAGGTTAAGGGGCGGGAGCTGTACAGCGGCTCGACCAACAGGCGTTGTTGTTTGGCGGAAAAGAGATTGTCCGCTGGGATATCGTCCTCCGTAACGAGATGGCTCACATCCGGGATGGGAACTTCGACTTCCTCTTCGACTATGTAAGTATATTCACGTTCAGTCATGGCATACAGCCTCCGGTGCTTGGGTTGCCCTGGATTATACCCCCTTTAACCTCGTACTACGACAATAAGAGCGTCACTTCGTCGGCAAAGCACCATAACCAATCCTCCCCTGGTTCCATGGGTTTCACAATGGGATGTTTCGTCTTTGCAAAATGCCGGGAGGCGTGCTTGTTTTTCGAGTCATTGCAGCATCCCACATGGCCGCACGTCAGACAGAGGCGCAAATGGACCCAGGTATCCCCCATCTCCAAACATTCCTGGCAGCCTTCCGAATTGGGTGTGACCTCGCGGATTTGATCGCGATGCGTGCAATCTTTCGCATCACGTCCACGGCTCCAAATATGTTTGCGAAGGGCGTCTCCGGTTGGAAGTTTGCGTTCGATTTTCTTGTTCATAAGTTCTGGTTAAATACAAAGGCCGGGGAGAATAACATCCCCCCGGCCTTTTGTTGATTTTAGAACACCAGCCTGTAACGTTATTGAATTAATCTGGCTCGTCCGTTATTAGCGGGAAAGATGGCGAATTTTGAAGGTGGTGGGGGGTGTACACCCCCACCACCTTCAAAATTCGGGATTCCACCCCGTTAATTACGGTAGATCCATTAATCTTTAGACTCAGGCTCGTTCCATTGCAGCGGTTAAAGCTCGTTGGACGAACACCGTTGCCATCGCTTTACGATACCCGGCGCTGGCGTGGATATCCTCCAGGATTTCGTCTCCCAGGTCATTTTGGACAGCCCCGGCTGCGGCGGCAATCGTGTCTGCGTTCAGGGTGTTACCGACTAAGGCAGCTTCAACCGAGGAAGCTTTGGTGGCCTTGGGGGTTAAACCACCAACGGCTACACCTGCCGCAGTACACTGGTTCCCATGAACGGTGAGCGTTGCTGCTGCGCCAACCATGGCATAACGTGAAGCAGGGTTCGCTAACTTGGCATAAGCGGATCCACTTCCCGAACCAGCCATTGGCACCTCGATTGCAGTGACGATCTCGCCTTTTTTCAGCGCCGTTTCGAGAAGTCCGGTAAAGAAGTCGGTTGCAGCAATGGCGCGATTCCCGCCTGCGCCGGTGACGTGGATAGTCGCTCCTAAGGCGGTGAGGACTGTGGGCAGGTCCGAGGCCGGATCGGCATGAGAGATATTGCCGCCGATAGTACCCCGGTTACGCACTTGTGGATCGCCGATCATTCCTGCGGCCTCCGATAGAGCCTTTGGGACAACGTTGGAAGCGGCGATGGTGGCATGTGTCGTTAATGCACCGATTCGGACAGCGCCATTCCCAGTGGAGATCCCCTTAAGTGCTTCAATTCGGCCGATGTCAATCAGTACTCCGGGGTTTGTCAGGCGAAGATTCATGAGCGGGATGAGGCTGTGCCCACCAGCGAGCACTTTGGCTCCACTGTGCTGGCCCAACAAAGAAACCGCTTCAGTAACTGAATTTGCTCGATAGTAATCAATATTTGGCGGATACATGAGATACTCCTTCTCTAACTTGCACCATGAATGGCTTTCCAGATTTTCTCTGCTGTCAAGGGCATGTCAACGTGACTAACCCCAAATGGAGACAGTGCATCCATTACAGCATTCGCAACGGCCGCTGTCGCGGCAATCGTTCCCATCTCGCCGGCCCCTTTTACGCCGAGAGGATTATGGGGGGAAGGGGTTTCGATCCGTCCGGCTTCTATCTTCGGGAAGCTATCTGCTCGTGGAACAGCGTAATTCATCATGGACCCACTGAGGAGTTGGCCGTTCTCGTCGTATTGGCCGTATTCCCACAGCGCCTGGCCCACACCCTGCACAATGCCACCGACGATTTGACCATTAACGATCATGGGATTGATGACCTTACCCACATCGTCTACGGCAACATAACGCTGAATGGTTACCTCCCCGGTATCTCGATCCACCTCAACCTGGGCGATGTGAGCGCTATTAGGAAAAGTAAAGTTCACTGGATCGTAAAAAGACGTGGCTTCAAGACCAGGTTCCATACCCGCAGGGAGGTTGTTCGCAGTGTGAGTAGCAAACGCGATTTCGCCAAAGGCTTTTGCTTTATCTGGCGAACCTTTGACATAAACACTGCCATTTTCCCGGTCATAGACCATATCTTCGACAGCGGCCTCAAGTTGGTGAGCTGCAATCTGGATCATTTTTTCGCGGATTTTTTCGGCGCTTCTGACGAGGGCACTGCCTCCTACTGCTGCACTGCGGCTGCCGTAAGTTCCTAGACCGAAGGGGATGCGGTCCGTATCTCCGTGGACAATTTGAACCGCTTGCATTGGCAGCCCTAACTCATCCGCCACAACCTGGGCAAAAGTCGTCTCGTGTCCCTGGCCATGTGCATGTGAGCCAGTGAAGACGCTCACATTGCCGGAAGGATGAACACGAACGATCCCGCTCTCCCAAAGCCCAATGGCTGAACCTAAAGCCATCGCAGCCTGTGAAGGGGCTGGACCACTGGCTTCAATGCTGCCGACGACCCCAATTCCAACCACCCGCCCCGCTGCGCGGGCTTTTTCCTGGTCCTTGCGCATTTTTTTGTAATCAGCCAGTTCTTCTGCTGTATCGAAAAGCTTTTGATAGTTACCGCTGTCATACATGAGCGCGACTGGCGTTTGATAGGGGAACGCATCCGCCGGGATCAAATTCTTGCGCCGAATTTCCAGCGGATCCATGCCAAGCTTCCGGGCGGCCAGGTCTACCAGGCGTTCGAGTAGATAGCTGGCTTCAGGCCGACCCGCGCCTCGATAGGCGTCTACCGGCACGGTATTGGTCAAAACCCCCCACATTTCGCCAAAAATGGCGGGAATCTTATACACGCCAGAAAAGAGCGTGATGTAAAGCGCCGTGGGGATGAGGGGACCGAACGTAGAGATATAAGCTCCCATGTTTGCCCAGGTCGAGACGTAAAGGCCGGTGATTGTGCCATCATTTTTGACGGCCAATTTACAATGGGTGACGTGGTCTCGGCCATGGGCATCCGTGACATAGGATTCACTTCTGCTTGCAACCCACTTCACGGGCCGGTTGATGGCTCGGGCTGCCCACGGGACAATGACTTCCTCTGGATAATGGAAGATTTTGCTCCCGAAGCCGCCGCCGACATCAGGGGAGATGACGCGCAATTTGTTTTCTGGGATACCTAACGTAAAGGCGCCCAACAGCAGCCGGATGACGTGAGGGTTCTGGCTGGTTGTCCACAGAGTCATTTCCTCAGTAAAACCATTCCACTGGGCGACAGCAGCACGAGGTTCCATTGCGTTCGGGATAAGGCGCTGGTTGATCAAGTCGAGTTCAACGACATGATCTGCCTCAGCAAGGGCTTTTTCAGTTGCTGCTTTATCTCCTAATGCCCAGGTAAAGCTGACGTTGTTGGCAATTTCGTCATGCACGAGGGGTGCTCCAGCCTCTGTCGCTGCTTTTGCATTTACCACAGCAGGCAAGGGTTCATAATCCACTTCAATCATGTCGAGTGCATCATTCGCGATATACGGGCTTTCTGCTACAACCACTGCCACCCCATCTCCGGCATGCCGGACTCGATCAACGGCCAGCGCATAGTGTGTAGGCACCTGGGTGTTCGGTGGATTCCAACCACAAGGCAACGCGCCGCATGGCCCCGATACCTTTGTGCCTTCCAGCATATCTTTCCCTGTGAAAATAGCAATTACACCTTCTAATTGCTGCGCCGCCTCAACCTTGATTGCGTTAATTTTGGCGTGGCTATACGGGCTTCGTTTGATGGCCGCATAGGCCATCCCCGGTAAGTGAAGGTTGGCTACATATTTGCCTTGACCCTGAATAAACCGCGGGTCTTCAACTCTTTTGATACTTTTACCAACGTATCCCATGGTTAACCTCCTGCTGCAGAAGCAGCCTGCACAGATTTGACAATGTTTTCATAACCTGTGCAACGACAAAGATTGCCCTCCAACCCGTGACGGATTTCTTCATCCGTAAGGTTGGGGTTATTTTCAATCAACTTGGCTGCGGTCATAATCATACCCGGCGTACAGTAGCCACATTGCAGCCCATGATTGTCCCAGAAAGCTTGTTGTAATGGGTGTAGATTTCCATTCTGCGCCAGGCCTTCGATGGTTGTCACACTACTGCCATCGGCTTGCACGGCCAGAACGGTGCAAGACTTGACAGTCATCCCATCCATATGGATGGTGCAAGCGCCGCACTGGCTGGTATCGCACCCGATGTTTGTGCCTGTTAACCCGAGCACATCTCGAAGGTAGTGTACGAGTAACAGGCGAGGTTCAACGTCGTTGGTGTGTTGAACCCCATTGATAGTTACAGAAATAGATTGTTTCATGCGGAACCTCCTTGAAATAAGGTGAAGATGAAAAAAGGTGGGTCTACTGTAATTAACGGGGTTGAAACCCGAATTTTGAAGGTGGTGGGCAGTGTACACCCCCCACCACCTTCAAAATTCGGCATATTTCCGCTAAAAACGGAAGAGCCAAAAAGGTAAAAAGGAGAAGCGGGGAATATTCGTTTATTTACTTGTGTACTTGTCTACCTGTGTACCTCCTACTTTTCCGCGCGGCATCGGGCGCTGGCGCGTGTCTTCCAGCAGCCCACCGTGTCCTAAAGAAATAAAGTCGCTCCGCACCAGCCGGTCTCCGGCCAGCAGGCGGGGGAGCACCCAGTCAATGACGTTTGTTTTCTTACTCCGCGCGCATCCCGGCGCGCCCAACACAGGGACTCCATGCAGGTAGCCGAGCATGAACAGATTGCCGGGATCAACCGGCACACCGACGACTTCGACACGTCCCCCTGCCCGTTCCAGCGCGCGGGGGACGATGTCGCTTCGATCCATGATGGCGGTTTCGCCAGCAAGCAAGATGAGTTTTGCACCCGCGTGGTAATGGTTGCATAAAACTTCGGCCAGCATGGTTTCGCCTTGCTCGTCGTCGAGGGAGATGTAGGCGGTGTGGGCGATGCGGGAGCCGAGGGCCTCGATCCGGGAGCGGAGGGGAGCGAAGCCGGCATTGAGTTTTTCTCGCAGCGAGGGGGAGCCGGAAAAAATCATGCTCACCGCGTGGGCAGTGAGCATGTCAACAGAAATCAGGGGGTGATCGTTTTCGCAGGCGATCATTTCAGCATGGTGGACGGTCGCTTCGGGCAGGGCATAGGGGATGACCTTGATGGTGGCGACTATTTGCCGGGGCTGGACGGGAGTATTGGTCATAAGCGTGGCAACGGTTAGCCCTTCACAATCATTGATTTGAGCGAGCCACTCCACATCCACGCGGAGGATTCCTAATCCGGTCGCGAGCAGGTTCAGGCGCCCGGCGGATGGCCCGACGGAGCGCAGATTCCGCCCGGCCATGGCGGTCCCAACCCGGCGGGCGGCATCGTTCTCCGCGACATCGTCCGGCTCCAGTTCAGCGACATACACAGTTTCCCGGCCGATGGCGGCCAGCGCGCGGAGGTTGTCATCCGTCAGCGGTTTGCCCTTTTTGAGCAAGCGGCGTCCATCCGGGCCAGCGATGTTGTGGCCGAGGATTTTGCCTGCTGCCAGGGGGAGGGGGACGGGGCCGAATTTCATCCTTCTATTTTGCCTTTCACACATTCAAAAAACATGCCGGTCAACTTTTTCGTCACAGGCCCCATCAGGCGGGCGGCGACGCTGGCGATGGTGCCGACGACGGCAATATCTGCCGTCCATTTGAGATCGGTCGTGCCATTTTCGCTGTCCGAGAGGAACATTTCGCTGATGGCGTCTACCGCGCTGCCGGGGGCGTTGCCGTGCGCTTTGACCTTTGCCCGGTCAATGGGGACAAATTCGAGAAATTCCACGTCCGTACGAAATTCGGCAGAGACAGAGCCAAATCCGACGACGGCGACAGCCTGATATTTTTCGTTGGGGACGATGACGGCCATTTCTTTGACCCCAGGGGCGCATTGGGCGACGAAGTTTGGGTCAGTCAGGAATTTATAGACTTTTTCGCGGGGGGCGTTGATGTTGACGGTTCCTTCGAAATACACGGGGGAGTCTCCTGAGGGGTGGGGATCGGTACACAGAGTTCACAGAGAAATAACAGAGATTCACAGAGTTTTTTCTGAGTGAAAATATTTTTCCGGTTCTTTATCAAAAGATCGTTTGCACCCGGCGGCGCAAAAATAATAAGTTTTGCCGTTGTATTCGCTGGTGAAGTGGGCGGTGGCGATTTCAACGGTCATGCCGCAGACGGGGTCGAGGGCGGTAGTTGGTAATTGATAATTGGTAATTGGCAATTGGTAATTGGCAATTGGCAATTGACGATTTCGTTGGACAATTTCCGCCAGGATGCT
>DATDOR010000643.1:0-6551 GCA_035293165.1 Anaerolineales bacterium
CCAAAGGTTCTTTTTACGAGCGCCGCACGCTCCTTTCGGTAGATAAGCCAACCAAACCAGCCGTCAAACAGCTGCAAATATCCCCCGCTGACCCTTCCGCACTGCCCGAACACCCCTTCAAACTCAGCGCACTCCAATCTATTGTCTTCACCTCCGGCACAACTGGTTATCCCAAAGGGGCGATGCTCACTTTCGCCAACCATTTTTGGAGCGCAACAGCTTCTGCTTATCGCCTGGGCACAGGCTCGGAGGATCGCTGGTTACTTTGTGTGCCGTTGTATCACGTTGGTGGGATGTCAATCGTCTTTCGCTGCTGTCTGTACGGAACTACAATCATTTTGATGGAAAAATTTGACCCGGACCGGGTGAACATTGCGCTGGAAACAGGGCATGTGACCCTGGCCTCGTTCGTCCCAACTATGCTGCGGCGATTGTTGGAAGTTCGACAGGGGAGGTTACCATTGACCGTCCGGGCGATCCTGCTCGGGGGGGCGGCCGCACCTCAAGACTTGTTGGCGCGCGCCCTTGCAGCGGGATGGCCCATCGCTTCCACCTACGGCCTGACCGAAGCCTGCTCCCAGGTTGCCACCGCGACTCCCGACGAAACAAACCATAAACCAGGCAGTGTGGGAAAACCGTTGATGTTTACCCAGCTGGAGATTGCTGCTGAAGAAGGACACGTTTCTCCACCCGACAAAGTGGGTGAAATCGTTGTCCGCGGCCCGACCGTGATGCAAGGCTATTACCGTGATCAAGAGGCAACCTATCATGCACTGTATGACGGCTGGCTGCACACTGGAGACTTAGGTTATCTGGACGAGGATGGCGATTTGTGGGTGGTGGACCGGCGGACTGATTTGATTGTGACAGGTGGGGAAAATGTCTACCCATCAGAGGTTGAACGGGTTTTGTTGTCCCATCCTGGGGTGCGGGAAGCCTGCGTAGTGGGAGTTCCCGATGCGGAGTGGGGGCAAAAAGTGGCGGCATCTATTGTGGCCTCCGATGCCAACCTGGCCGCGGAAACCCTGATCGCTCACTGCCGTAAACATCTGGCCGGGTACAAAATCCCGAAAGCGGTGTATTTCGTTTCAAAACTTCCTCAAACAGCCTCTGGAAAAGTGAAACGGCAGGAGATAGCAATTCTCTTGCAGGATGAAGCGCATAAACAATCGTGCGCGTAGCCATTAATAGGTGAATACGATGAACATCTTGGAAGCGAAAATTTATGAATCAGCAACGACCCCCATTGCGATTGCGCCTGATTTGGTGATTGGTGGCGATAAAGTGGTATTAATGGCTGGCCCGTGTTCCGTGGAAAGCTATGAACAAACACGGACCGTTGCAGAGACTCTATACGCGCTTGGGGTACCGATTCTGCGTGGAGGAGCATTCAAGCCGCGCACTTCGCCGCACAGCTTTCAGGGATTGGGGGTGGAAGGGTTAAAGATTTTGCACGATGTGGCGGATGAATTTGGGTTGTTGGTTATTACGGAAGCGTTGGGGGTGGAGCATGTTCCTTTGGTTATGGAATATGCCGATATTATTCAAATTGGTTCCCGGAACATGCAGCACTTTCCGTTGTTGTGGGCAGTGGGAGAGACGACCAAACCGGTTTTGCTCAAGCGGGGGTTTATGTCTACCGTAACCGAGTGGCTGCTGGCCGCCGAACACATTGCCACGCGCGGGAATGAACGCATTATCCTGTGCGAGCGGGGAATTCGCTCTTTCGGTACAGAGACGCGGAACACACTGGACACGAATGCAATCGCGCTGGCGAAGCTGGAAGCCCATTGGCCGGTGATCGGGGATCCGTCTCACGCGACGGGACGGGCGGATTTGGTTCTCCCCGCGTCTCGCGCGGGGATTGCGGGTGGGGCAGATGGGTTGTTGGTCGAAGTGCATCCCCACCCGGCCGGGGCGCTGTCCGACGGCGGTCAATCCTTGACGCTACCAGAGTTTTCCCAATTGGTCTCGCAGGTTGGAAAAATTGCACAGGCAATGGGGAGGAGCCTATAAACCACCGGTAATTTGATAAGTGATTTGGGCGAATTCGGCTCTTTGGGATTTGCCGTGGTTGCCTCCCCGCCGATTCCTAAAGAACCGCGAATTTTCGACGGGGTGTTGAGTTTTCACCTGATATAATGTCAGCTGATGTCTTCCAACCCAAATCCACGTAAACTGACATTAAGTGAACTTCGAGAACATTGCGCGCATGAGACGGCGCGTTTCTTTTTGTCATTAGCGGAGGAAGCCTGGCATTGTTATGAGATTTTTCGGCGGGCGATTGTGGATAAGAATGATGACGCCTGGCGCGGGATTATTGAACAATATCAATCTCAGGTGGCTCGTTGGGTGGAATATCACCCCAAATTCAAGAATTTTAATGAAGAAATTGATTTTTTCACAAATCGGGTTTTTGAGAAGTTTTGGCGGAGGAATTTTTCTGCAAAAGAGTTTTCCCGGTTTCCGAATGTGAAAAGCTTGTTGGGATATCTTAAGACCTGTGTGGCTTCTGTCATGACGGATTATTGGCGTGTCCAGGAAAGGAGAAAAGCTGAATTTTTGGTGGAAATTTCCCGGGCTTTGACACAGCCAGATGGATATTCTGTTGAGAAGGAGGTGGAAAACCGGTTGCAGCGACGGCGCTTTTGGGATAACCTTCGTGAACACCTGACGGATGAAATTGAATATGAGGTGGTTTATGCCTCTTTTGTCATCGGGCTTAAGCCGAAAGAGATATTCAACCATGCCCCGGATGTATTCAGTGATGTTCAGGAAGTATATAAGATAAAAGCAAGAGCAATAAGCCGCTTGAGCCGGGTGATAGGCTCTTCATCCTATTTTCTAGATAGTCCTGGAGAAATCGAATAATTTACGTTTAAAGGAATAGGATGTAAATTTTTCTGCAAAGGAGTAATTCTCTATGTTTGAAATTACTAATTACCAAATTTTGATGTATCTGGACGGGGTTGCTGATCCAGAACTCCAAAAGTTGATTGAGAATGAACCAACTTACCAAACCCGTGCACAGGAGTTGATGAACTCGCAAAATTATTTGTCTGCTCAATTGCATCGCGTTACCTGTCCTGATCCGCTAATGCTTGGGGAATACCATTTAGACCTCCTTTCGCACTCAGAAAAAGAAACGATCATTGGTCATTTAAGTGAATGTCCTCATTGTTCTCGCGAGTTGGATGAAATTGCTGCGTTTGTTCAACCTTCCGTCGTCGAGCGGATCATTGCGCAGCTGATTTCTGGGGGGGAGCCGGAAAGCCAAACAGGATGGGTTCCGCTGTTCGGACAGCGGGGGGCGCAGGAAGGCCCCTACGTTTACGAAGCCGGCGAAATACAGATTGCCATAGATGTACAGGAAGATAATGAGCATCCGGGCCGTCACGCGATCATTGGTTTGGTTAGTGGTGCGCCAGTGGATGATTTTAATGTCAGTCTTTGGTTTGAGGGTGTTCAAACTGCCACTGCACAGATAGATGAACTAAATTATTTCAAAATTGCTGATCTTGCGCGTGGAGAATATGAGTTATTGATTCGAGGCCCTAAGGTAGAGATTCAGGTGCAAAGATTCATTGTTTGATGATTTACCAGGAATATGACGCAGAACGAATGTATTGAGTGTTTGCTGGAAATTTCGGATCGGGAGGAGCGGTACGTATTTCTACGTACCTATGTGAAAGGATTATCTGAGGGTGAAATTGAGCAGTTCGCAGACGCGCTCAAAAATAAGGTAACGGATTTGATCCTCGAGGATACAGAACGCGCGATTGAGCTGGCAGATTGTATTCTTATCTTTCCCGAAATTACCGAAAGCGAACGCCACCAGGCTTTGGGGTTACGGATGAAGGGATTGGCGATGGTGCAGGGAAAGGGGGATTTTCAAGGAGCTTTATCTCTTTACCAGGAAGCCGTTTCTATCCATCAAACCTACAATGATCGGTTCGGGGAAGCGCTCGTGTATCTGAATGAGATTTGGGCACTGGCAAATGTAGGGCGTTATGATGAGGCAATCCAGAAAGGCGAGTGGGCAAAAACCACGTTTGAAGAATTAAATGAACGTTTTTTACTTGCGAAGGTTTGTAATAATCTGGCGTTGGTGTACCAAAGAAGGGGGGAATTTCGTGTTTCGCTGGACTTGCTTGAGCAAGCGATAACGTTGTATCAAGAAATTGGTAAGGATGCGGAAAGTCTTTTACCCACTGCTGAAAACAATCTTGGATTAAGTTTATGCTATATCGGGAATTACCGTGAGGCAGTTCAAGCGGGAGAAAAGGCGGTGCAATGGAGTGAAGCGTTGAACCAACCGATAGCAGTTGCCCGGGCGAAGCACAATCTGGGCATGATTTTGACTGTACAAGGACACTTTACGCGTGCATTAACGCTTTTTGAAGAAGCGAGAGTGGTACATCAAGAACATGGCCAGCCTCATGAGGCCGCGCTGTGTAAATTATCGGCGCTGGTTTGTCTGGGAATTCTACGCAGGTTTGATGAAGTGATTCAAATCAATGAGGAAATCCAATCTGTTTTCCGCCAATTAGAGATGCATCATGAAGAAGGGCACGCGATTCTTTTTTATGCAAATGCTTTGATAGAATTGGGTAAATTTGCAGAAGCCATTTCTGCGTATCAAGCAGCGCGTAGAATTTATGAAGAGGAAGAAAATTACCCTCTCATGGGGCGGTGTGATTTGGGAAAAGCGAGACTGTATCTTCGAATGGGAGAATTTTCAACTTGTTTGGATTTGGCTGAAAAATGCGCCGTCGAATTTAGTGAAACCGGTCTCTTAATTTATTATGCACTCGCTTCAATGATTGTTGCTCAGGCTGCAATGGAAAGCGGAAACTACAGAGAATGTGAACGAGCATTGAATAGGGTCAGTGAGATGCTTGAAAAGAATAAATGGGCAGAGTTGTTTTATCAGTTCCTCCAAATAAAAGGGGATTTCTCATGGTCTCAAAACCGGTTTGACGAGGCCTTGGATTACTTTGAGCAGGCGATTGATGCGTTTGAACAATTGCGAGGCAATATCATGGTGGAATTTCGTTCTGGTTTTATTGAAGACAAACAAACCGTGTATGGAAAAATGGTTGATTTATGCCTCGAAAGTGAACTCCTGGAAAAAGGTTTTCGATTTGCCGAACGGGCAAAGTCGCGGGCTTTGGTCGAATTATTGGCTCACCGGCCTGATCTGAGTATTCGTGCGCGTGATGCTAAGGATGCAGGATTGGTCGAGGAATTAATGGCTCTCCGCGAGCAACGCGAAACGCGGTTACGTTACGGGATAAACCTGGTTTCAGCGAATGGGAAAGAAACTCAGGAGCAAGTTCTTCAAGTACAGCAAGAAGTTCAAACGATCGAGAAAAAAATTACTGCGTTATGGCACCAACTCCTCATTCGCAATGCTGATTATGCGCGAGACGCCTCGTTATGGGGTGTCCAGGCGGAAACCTTGATACCGCTTTTTTCCGACTCGATTCTTGTGGAGTTTTTCAGTGTTAAGAAACAATGGGTTGTGTTTTTGGTCTCGTCCGCAGGAGGAAAAGACTCTATCCGCGCGATTCGATTACAGATAACCACCCGTGAAATTGAAAATTTATTGCAACGGTTTCGAGTCAATTTGGGTTTTGTAGCAAGGAGTTCACAACCTCAATTTGAAAACCTGAACCATAACGCACAAGGCGTTCTCCACCAGCTTTACAAGGCATTATTTGCCCCTATTGTTCCCCTCGTTGCCGATTATTCAAATCTAATTATTGTGCCACATGGCCCTTTGCATTATCTCCCGTTTCACGCGTTGTATGATGGTAAACAGTATCTGGTAGAGAAATTTCAAATAAGCTGCCTGCCTGCTGCCAGTTTATTGAGTAATCAGGCAGTTAGTCAAACCGAATCGAAGGAAGCCATGGTTATCGGTCATTCATTCAATGGCCGGCTTCCCAATGCAGTCGAAGAAGCAAAGAAAGTGGCGCAACTTTGGAATGTAAAGGCAATCTGTGAAGAAGATGCCAGCTCGCAATTGTTTTTGTCCCATGCAGAAAATGCAAGCCTGATTCATCTGGCTTGTCATGGGGAGTTCCGTGCAGATAACCCACTTTTTTCGGGACTGGCGCTGGAAAATGGGTGGTTGACTACTTTGGATGTGTTTAATTTGCATCTCCAGACGTCTTTAATTACGCTAAGTGCCTGTCAAACGGGAGAAAGTGTTGTGAGCGGAGGAGATGAATTGTTCGGTCTCATGCGGGCATTTTTGTCTGCTGGAGCGGCTTCTCTTTTACTGTCTCATTGGCCCGTTTCGGACCAATCAACGGCTCTCTTGATGCAGAATTTTTACCAGAAATTGAAGGATGGAGCATCCAAAGGTGCGGCATTACGCGCTGTGCAAATGCAATTCCTGGCGACAGAAGATAAAAGCCTGAAAAAATATCGTCACCCGTATTTTTGGGCGCCTTTCTTTCTGGTTGGACAGGACGGATATTTATAAAAGGTAACCGTTCACTTGGTGAGGGGATTATCCGAAAAAATGGTGTCCGCAGGGGGTG
>DATDOR010000644.1:0-14228 GCA_035293165.1 Anaerolineales bacterium
ACCATCCGCCACACGCCCACACCCACCCTCACCCTTACCGCATACGGTTACATGGCCGAACTGGCCCGCGAAGCTGTACTCAAACTGGCTTACGAAGAAGAAATTTTCACGGAACTTGTCGTCCCCACCCAGCTTTCCCCGTTCGAGATCGAACCGCTACTGGTCTCGCTCCGCCGCACGGGACGGTTGCTGGCCGTTGAGGAAGGGACATTCACCCTCGGTTGGGGTGCGGAAATTGTCGCCCGCGCTGCGGAAGCGCTGGGGCCAGGACTCAAGATCGCCCGACGTCTCGCCGCGCGGGAAGAGCCAATTCCCGCCGCGCCCACGCTGGAGGAGGTTGCCTTGCCTGGAGTGGATGAGATTGTGGAAATGGCGAAAAAGATGGTATAAATTTCGGCAACCATGCAGACTTCGGGATTCTTAAACTCGATATGACGACGACAAATTCCCTCTCTCTCGCTGAAAAAGCGTCTGCGTTCCAGAGCGTTTCGTATGACTGGATTCAAGCCGGGTTGCAGGCCATTTTCCTGGGTGGCCTGTTCGTGGATGGTTGGGCACACTTCCACGACAAAGTAGACCAATCTTTCTTCACTCCCTGGCACGCCGTCTTTTATGGGGGTTTTGCCCTTTGTGCAGGATTTCTGATCCTGACCATGATCCTGAACCGGGCGCGCGGCTACACCGGGCGCGCTACCCTCCCCGCCGGATACGACCTGACTATGCTCGGAGCGGTGATCTTCGCTGCGGGCGGGGTGGCGGACATGGCGTGGCACATCGCGTTCGGCATCGAACAGGCCGCCGAAGCTCTCCTCAGTCCCAGTCATCTACTCCTTGCGGCAGGGATGTTCCTGATGATGAGCGGGCCGTTCCGCGCCGCCTGGAATCGCCGCAAAACCCACGCACCATATCCCGCCATCCTTTCGCTTACACTGACCTTCACCGGGTTGACGTTCATGACCAGCTACGCCAATCCGCTCGTGGATTTCTACTTCAACGCGACAGAGATGGTCACGGCGATTTTAATTCACACTGCGCTGATGATGGGATTCATTTTGCTCGCCCTCCGCCGGTGGATGCTCAAACCCGGCAGTTTGACGCTAATTTTCACGTTGAACGCCGCTTTCATGAGTGTCCTACAGGATCGGTATGACCTGATCTTCACCTGGCTGGCGGCAGGGATACTGGCAGATGGCCTGTATTTTCTCCTTCGTCCGGGTGTGCAGTCCCCCGCCCGACTGCGGTGGTTTGCCCTGATTGTCCCTGCCATCTTGTTCAGCCTGTACTTCCTGACACTCTACCTGACACACGACCTGCACTGGCGCATTCATGTATGGGGTGGCGGTATTGTCCTGGCGGGGGTGGAGTTGATTGGCCAGCAGGCCGCGCTGTTTTTGTTAACGGCGCAGCAGGTGGCGCAGTTACGGCGCGTGCCCACGCAAATTGCGGACGCGCAGGAGCGGGAGCGATTCAAGATTGCCCAGGAGTTGCACGACACGGTGCAGCAGTTTTCGGTCGTAGATGATGGGCGCGGCTCGTCGGCGGAGGAACGGGCGCAGGTAGTGGAGCGGGGCAGTTTTGGGGTGACTTCGATATTTATGCAATTTTTATAAACCCCCGTTAATATTTATTTAATCTTTACGTTCCTCCGGTATAGTGTAAGGAAAGGCTTTGCCTCTTGATTCCAATCCCTATTCCCATTCTAACTCTTCGGAGGACTACTGTCATGAAACGTATCTTTTCAACCCTCTTTTTCTTACTAATCGTCGTTTCCCTGGTGCTTTCTGCCTGCACCCCTGCCCAACCCGCCGCGGAGCAAACTGGCGGCGAAGAACAAACCGGTGGTGAACAAACCGGCGGCGAAGAAATGACGGAAGCGACGCTCACCATCGGCTTCACTGCCTCCACGACCGGCAAGTATAACGTCGAGTCCACCCGCCAGATCAACGGCCTGAACCTGTGGATGAATCAGGTCAACGATGCGGGTGGCATCCATCTTGATGATGGCACGGTCGTCAAATTCGCCTCCAAATTCTATGATGATGAATCCAACACCGACCGGATTCAGGAACTTTACACCCGCCTCGCCACCGAGGACAACGCGGACTTCCTGATCAGCCCCTACTCCAGCGGCCTGGCCGATGCCGCCGCCGTGATTGCCGAGCAGTATGGCAAATTGATGATCACCACCGGCGCGGCGTCCGACAGCACCTATCAAAAAGGGTACACGCTTGTCTTCCAGACCTACACGCCCGCCAGCCGCTACCTGACCGGTGCGCTCGACTTGCTCGCCGCCACCGATAGCTCTGTCAAGAAAATCGCCATCGTCCATGAGACCGACAAATTCTCGACCGACGTGGCGACCGCGCTGAACGCTTATGCGGAACAACTCGGCTACGAAATTGTTCTGTTTGAAGGCTACGCCAGCGAAACCACCGACTTTGCCCCTTTCATCAACAAAATTCAAGATGCCGCTCCCGATGCCATCTTTGGTGGTGGACACTTCCAGGATGGGAGCACTTTCGCCAAACAACTCGCCGAGAAGGAAGTCCCCATGAAGTTCGTCGCCCTGCTCGTTGCGCCACCGGAACCCACCTTCGCCGAACTCGGTGATGCAGCCCTCGGCATTGTTGGCCCCAGCCAATGGGAACCCCTGGCAGACTTCAATCCGGAAGCCGCCGCCGCTGCCGGGATGGCCTTCTTTGGCCCGTCCAGCAAAGAATTCACGGAAGCTTACATGGCTGCTTATACCGAGGAACCTTCCTACCACGCGGCGGGTGGCTATGTCGCTGGCTTACTGCTCCAGAAAGCCATTGAAGATGCCGGTTCCACCGACCCTGCCGCCGTCAAAACCGCGCTCGATGCCACTGATGTGCTGACATTCTTCGGTCTCATGAAATTCGACACCAGCCCCGAAAATCATGGCCTGCAAATCGGGCACTCGATGGTTTACATCCAATGGCAGGATGCTGGTGGCCTGGCCAAACAGGTCGTCTGGCCTGCTGAAGGCGCATCTGCCGAAACGCTCTACCCCCTTCCGTAATCAAATTTGCCCATAAGAGGGGCGCAGAAACCTGCGCCCCTCTCTTATTGCACCGCACTCAAAGACCTGGTTTGTTCACCATAAAAGAAATTTAATGTCACTGCGAGCCGCTTTGGGCAAAGCAGTCTCCTTGCCCAAGCGTGGAAGATTGCGGCAATCTGCGATTGCTTCGCCGTCCCGATGCTGTGCATCGTCCCGATGCTGTGCATCGTCAAGCCCTCCTCCTAAGGAACTGGGGCAATTCCAGCCCAATTTCCTCCTGCAAGGAGAGCGCTGGCGCTGTGGAGTTACTCGCAATGACAGCCAAGTCTCACTCAGGAGAGCATTATGGACATTTTCGCATTCCTCGTAGATGGGCTGTTGATTGGCTTCGTCTACGGTATCGCCGCTATGGGGCTGACGTTAATTTGGGGCGTGATGAACGTCATCAACCTGTCACACGGCCCCATCATCGCCCTCGGGATGTTCGGCGTATACCTGATCTTTTCAAACCTGGGATTGAATCCCTATCTGGCCTTGATCCTGGTCGCTATCGTCGGGCTGTTATTCGGGATGTTGATTTATGGGGTTGCCATCTCCCGCGTGATCAATGCCCCTCACCTGTCATCCTTACTGGCGACCTTCGCCGTCAACATGATCATCATCGGCTTAGGGACGGCAGCGTTCAGCACCACCCCGCGCAATGTGGATATTTCGCTTGGCGGTTTTAGTTTCGGTCCGGTTACGGTGCTGGGCACCCGCGTGGTCGCCGCTATCGGGGCGATGCTCGTGACCGGAGCATTGTACCTGTTCCTTTACCGGACCCGGCAGGGGCGTTACATCCGGGCTGTTGCCAACAACCGGACAGCAGCAGAACTGATGGGCGTACCTTCCTCCCGCATCCTAGCCTTGAGTTTTGGCATCGGAACCATGCTCGCTGCTTTTTCCGGCGGACTCATCGCCACGTTTTTCCCGTTCACTATTCTTTCTGGCGGTACATATGAACTCAAAAGTTTCGTCATCGGCGTATTGGGGGGATTAGGTAATCCGATTGGCTCACTTATAGGGGGACTGGTACTCGGTTTATTGGAGGGGCTAATTCCTAAGTTTACTGATATTGCCTGGGTTCCGGTCATTGAGTTTGTCTTGTTTGTCATCATCCTGTTGGTGCGCCCGCAGGGGTTATTTGGAGCAAAACAATGAAAGACTGGCGCAATCATCTCAGCTTAATCGTCACATTAGGGTTTGTCCTTGTGCTGGTGGGCTACCCGATCATCACCGGTAAGGACATCAACCGGGAAACGACTTTTACGATTTTGTTATCCATCGCCCTGGCTTCCAGCCTGAACATCTTGCTCGGCTATTCCGGGTATGTCAGTTTTGGGCACGTCGTCTTTTATGGGTTGGGGGGGTACGTGGGGATGTACTTTTTGTCCGTCCACGGGTGGTCGCTCTGGCCTGCCATGGTGATGGGGGGGATCGCATCCGGCATCCTGGCGTTCCTGCTGGGGAAGGCCATCTTGCGGTTGCGAGGCGCGTACTTCGCCCTCGCTACAATTGGGATCAACGAAGCGATGAAAGCCTTCATCAACAACTTCGAGCCGTTCGGCGGGCCGGTTGGGATGTCCCTCAACTTCTCAGTGTACGCCCCCTATGGCGGGGCGGCGAAAGCTCTGTGGATGACCTTCTACACCCTCTCTGCCCTGACAGTTTTGGTCGTCATTTTGAGTTATGCCGTCCGCACATCCAAGTTCGGTCTGGGACTGCTTGCCATCCGCGAGGATGAGGATGCAGCCGAAGTGATGGGCGTGATCGCCCCCAACGCGAAGACCTGGGCTTACGTCCTTTCCGCCATTTTCCCGGGCATTTTGGGCGTGCTCTTCTTCTTCAAAAACATCAACATCGAACCCGGCCCGGCGTTCCGGCTGCACGGCTCGATTGAAATGATCGTGATGGTCATGCTTGGCGGGCAGGGGACGGTGTTTGGCCCGCTGCTTGGGGCAGCAGGATACCAGGCGATGCGCGGCTACTTGCTCACCAGCGATTTGTTCAAAGACATTCAATTGGCCGTGGCAGGCATCCTGCTGCTCATCATCGTATTATTCGTTCCTGCGGGACTGGTCGGCTGGCTGCGGAACCGCTTCCCGGCGACGAGGAGGGTGCTCCGATGATTTTGCAGGTACAAAACGTCTCGAAAAACTTTGGCGGCTTGCAGGCCCTCAACAACGTTACATTCGACCTTCCCGAAGGCCAGATTTTAGGCTTGATCGGCCCGAACGGGGCGGGGAAAACCACCCTATTCAATGTGGTCAATGGGGTCTATCCCCCGTCTTCCGGTAAAGTCATCTTCCAAGATAAAGATGTCACGGCGGCAAAAACCTATGATATGGCTCATATGGGACTGGCTCGCACCCACCAGATCGTCCGTCCCCTCAACGAACTGACTGTCTGCGAAAATGTCATGGTCGGAGCCTGTTTTGGAAGGCATGGACATGGCCTGAGTGAGGCCGGCAAAATTGCCGATGAGGTGTTGGAATTTGTCAAACTCGACACCCGTGCAGACCAACTTGCTGCCAGCCTGAATGTTGGGCAGAAAAAACGCCTGGAAATGGCGCGTGCCCTGGCATCCCAACCCTACCTCCTGCTCCTTGACGAAGTCCTTGCTGGGCTGAACCCCTCGGAAATCGCGGGGATGGTAGACACCGTCAAGCAAATCCGGGAACGCGGCATTACGATCATCATGATCGAACACGTCATGCACGCGGTCATGAACGTTTCCGAACGCATCATTGTGCTGGACTACGGTCAACTCATCGCCGAAGGTACGCCGGATGAAGTTGCCAACAATCCGAAAGTGATCGAAGCCTACCTGGGCGATCCCAAACTGGCGGAAAGCCTGATGGCCGATGAGTACATCGCGGAGGAATAGTCATGTCCATTTTAGAAATTCGCGAAATCTCCTCCGGGTACGGAGAAGTGCAAATCTTGTGGGGGGCGAGTTTTACCCTCGATAAGGGGCGGTTGACCACGCTTGTTGGTGCGAATGGCGCCGGAAAAACGACCACGCTGCGCACGGTGATGGGACTGCTCAAACCCTGGCAGGGGTCGGTGTGGTTCAATGGGCAGGATGTCAGCACCCTGTCCGCGCACGCCAAAGCGGAGATGGGCCTGATCCTGGTTCCCGAAGGCCGCCAGCTGTTCACCGATATGAGCGTAGAGGAAAACCTGGAGATGGGGGCCTCCCCGAAACGGGCACGTGCGCGCTTGAGCGAGAACCTGGATCGGGCATACCAGATGTTCCCCCGGCTGAAAGAGCGGCGCATCCAAAAAGCGGGGACCCTTTCCGGTGGGGAGCAGCAAATGCTCGCGGTCGCCCGTGGGATCATGGCAGACCCCATCGTGTTGATGATTGATGAACTATCGCTGGGTCTCGCCCCTGTGCTTGTTTTGGGATTATTCCAAACGCTCAAGCAGTTGAAGTCGGAAGGAATCACCATGCTCCTGGTTGAGCAGAATGTCCAGATGGCTTTGGCTGTCAGTGATTATGGATATGTCTACTCGCATGGCAAAGTCGAACTGCACGGCCCCAGCCGCCAGTTGATGAACGATGCCCATGTGCGAGAAGCGTATTTGGGATTGTGAGGATGTTGGTTGGGAACGGCGTTGCGAGTGAGTAATCCAGCAACGTTCAATTGCGGCGCCGTTCCTGATCAAAGGGCTGAATGTCCCTACAAAACCCGGTCATTCGTCCCTTTGAGAAACCTTTTTCCCGCCTTACACTGTCCATTAACAATTGCCAATTTTAACTACTCAGCTTAGAGTGGAAACGGCCCAAAAATAGGTGTGCGTGGGGGTGTACACCCCCACGCACACCTATTTTTGGCGACTCCCCTGCCTTAGCCTGAGCCGTTATTCCCGATTGACAATTAATTCGGAGGTTACGATGTTAATAAAAGAAAGAATGAAATATCCGGTGATTACCGTCAAGCCGGATATGCCCATTATGGATACACTGAACCTGATGAAACGGGAGAGTATCCGCCGCACTCCTGTTGTGGATGGGCATGGTAAACTCGTTGGCATTGTCTCAGACAAAGATCTTCTCAATGCTGGGCCTTCGGATGCAACCTCGCTGAGCGTGTGGGAGGTCAATTACTTGCTCTCAAAAATCAAAGTAGAAGATATCATGACGAGAGATGTAATTACTGTCCACGAAGATACCCCAGTTGAAGAAGCTGCGTACATTATGGCCTCGAACAAGATTGGTGGCTTGCCTGTGACTCGGGATGGGGCTGTTGTCGGAATTATCACCGAGACCGATCTTTTCAAGATTTTCCTGGAATTGCTTGGCGCGCGGGACCCTGGAGTCCGTTTGACGGCCATCATCCCTGAAAAAATTGGCGAACTGGCCGATGTGACTCGTGTAATTGCCCAAGAAGGGGGGAACGTTGTTGCGTTAGGCACCTTCTTCGGTGAAGAAAGTACCAACCGGATTTTGACGATCAAGGTTGAAGGGGTTACGGAAGAAAGGCTCCGGACACTGGTTGAACCCTACGTTATTAAGGTGACAGATTTGCGAACCTGCTGCTGATGGTTTTTCTCCTTTCTCCTTTTTGGCAAATGCGCCCCACTGTACAGTGGGGCGCATTTGTTTTTCAGATTTGGAAGCCGAAGCTAATTCCCCGGACAATTAATGGTCTTAAGAGTTACTCCGTCCCGCAAGAAGATTTCACCATTCACCGTTACGCCGCACGCAGAATATTTGAAGGTATAGTACCCTTTTTCCACTTCAAAGAGGGTTCTGGCTCCCTTACGTACCTCAAGCGTATAAAATAGTGGGCCGTCCAGGGTGATTGTGAACTTAGCGCCAGTTTGATTCTTCACTTTGAACACAATACTCTGGTTTGTCTGGGGTTGTCCCGATTGTGAATTGCAGGACGAAATCCTGATATCTTGATTCTTATGGAGGATCCGCATCTGGCCAACCCACAACTTGCCACAAGCATAATAGGAATACTGGTAATAACCAGGACGGATACCGATTTTGTTCTTTCCAGGGACAACCTGATAGCTATACACCAGATCACTCAGGAACAGAATGTCAAAAGATGAAGAGGTATCATTCTTTACGAAAAATTGAACTTCATCTGGGCCTATGGTACCTGGCGTGTCTACAAATCCTCCTGTTGAACCTGCCACCTTTCCACATTGGAAAATTTTGACCTGGAAACCTTTTTTATTGACTTTGACAGTGCTGATTTGTAGGTTGCCACAATCATAATAAGACAGCTCGTAAGTTCCCGTATAAACCTCGACGAAATTTTTCCCGGGTTTCACCTCAAATGAATAGTTTTCCACCCCCACCAGCGCTACGTTGAGGGTTTTATACGTTTTATTATTGAGGATAATTTCCACCAGATCTGGAGCCTTCCCACCCGACGATGAATCTTTATCCGTAGAGGCATTGCATTGCGTGATCTTCAACTCTTTGTCTTTGTTCATGTTAATGGTGTTGATAAAGAGTTGCCCACAATCATAGAAGGAATACTGGTAATTACCTGGCTTCACATCCACTTCGGTTTTTTGCAAGGGCGGCGCGGAGATAATGTAATTCTGTTCGCCGAGCAGCGTTACCTCCAGCGTTTTCGTGGTCTTATTGTTGACTGTAAACACATACGTGGCAGGCGCAGCACTTGTGGCCGACACTAACACCGCCAACAACAATATACTCGCAGCAAGAATCAATAAAACTCTATACTTCTTCATGGGAGTTCCTCCGATTTTACAAATGAAGAACGATACTTCTTTATATTACTTGATATTTCCCCTTTTCGTCAAATGTTTGCTCAGTGTGCCCATTTTTTCTTTGCCAACAGGTAAACGGATCCCTGTCCGAGCCAGGCCGCCACAAGAATCGCTCCAAACAAATACCAAAGCCGGTACACGAGGGGATTCCATCCAAATGCGCCATAATACCCCATTTCACCGTCACGATTCCACCAAAATTTCTCTCTTAAACCTCACCCCCACCGCGCGCCGCGCCTTCTTCATCACTTTCGACCCCTGATACCGTGCCTTCTTCGCGCCCTCCATCAGGATCGACTCCAGGTACTTCGTGTCAGCCATGTACTTGTTGTACTTCTCCCGCGCCGCCCCAAACCGCGCCTCGATCACCTCATATAATTCCTGCTTTACCTCGCCGTACCCAAACCCCCCGCGCAAATATTTCTCCCGCATCTGCCGATTTTGCTCCGGCGTCGCGAAATATTTATAAATGTTGTACACGTTGTCCTCATCCGGGTTTTTCGGCTCCTCCATCGGGCGGGAATCCGTCACCACCTGCATCACGCGCTGGCGCAATTGCTTGGACGGAGCAAATATCGGAATCACGTTATCATAACTCTTGCTCATCTTCCGCCCGTCCAGGCCGGGGATCGTCGCCACCGTCTCCTGGATCACGCCGTCCGGGATTACAAAAATTTCCTCGCTATACGCATGGTTCATCGCCGACGCAATGTCCCGCGTAATCTCGATGTGCTGCTTCTGATCTTGTCCGACCGGTACCACATGGCTTCCGTACAGCAGAATATCAGCCGCCATCAGCACGGGATAATTGTAAAGTCCGGCGTTAATCCCATAATCCGGGTCATTCTTCGACGCCTCATTTTTAGTGACTGCGTCTTTATACGCGTGCGCCCGATTCAGATGCCCTTTCGCGGTAAAACACGACAAAATCCATGTCAACTCAAAGATTTCCGGGATGTCTGACTGCCGGAAAAACACCACCTCATCCGGGTTCATCCCTAACGCCAGAAACGTCGCTGTCAAGTCATACGACAACCGGCGCATCTCATTCCCATCGCGCAATGACGTCAGCGCGTGATAATCCGCAAGGAAATAATACGCGTTGTAGGTTTTCGCCAACTCCAACGCGGGGACAATCATTCCCAAATAATTGCCGATGTGCGGCGTTCCACTGGGCTTAATGCCCGTCAACGAAATCTTTCTTTCCATTTAACGAACCTCTTTGGCGTGTCTCAAAAAGAGACGAATTTTTTCATGGTCTTTCACACCAGGTGCAGATTCTACCCCAGAAGCCACATCCACGCCCCATGGACGCACCTGTTCAATCGCAGAGATCACATTCTCCGGCGTTAAGCCACCCGCCAGCAAAATGGAAAGCTGCCCGGACAGGACGGACGCTACCCCCCAATCACCTGCTTCACCCGTCCCCCCATACTGCCCTGGACGGTACGAATCCACCAGCAGGCCGGGTGGGGCAGCGCGTCCGAATAGATTCCCATCCCGTACCGCCTCCAGCGTTGACTTTGGGCGGATCGCTTTGAACCAGGGCACATCCAACCCTGCTGCAAATTCTGGCGTCTCATCTCCAGAGAACTGCGCGTAGTCAATATTACAGCGCACCACCGTTTGCTCGATCTCCTCGCGAAAGGCGTTCACAAATACGCCTACTGCGATCACCGACACATTTCGCTGCGCCAGTTCATTTTGAATTTCCGCGCAGGCTTCGGGCTGGATATACCGTTTACTCAACGGGTAGAAATTGTACCCCAACATGTACGCCCCGGCGTCCACGGCAACGAGGGCATCTTTGAGAACGGTAATACCACAGATTTTGACGAACATCGTAGAGCGTATTCCGTATTTCGTATCCCTTACGCATTATGGAATACGGAATACGAAACACCCTCCTCTAAACCTGAAAATAACCTGACTTGTGCCCTCACATCCTCCGCTGTCACTAAACCCTCCCCGATCAACATTGCATCTACACCCGCATCTGCCAGCCGTGCAACATCGTCCATCGTCTTAATGCCGCTTTCGGCCACCACAACGATCTCCAAGGGAATATGGAGACGTAGATCGAGTGTGATTTGCAGGCTCACTTTGAACGTGCGCAGATCGCGATTGTTGATCCCAATCACGCTTGCACCCGCGTCCAGTGCGCGATCCAGTTCTGCGCGAGTATGGACTTCGACAAGTGGGGTTAGCGAAAGCGCTTTGGCCTCAGCAATCAGATCGCTGAGCGTATCTCGCTCCAACATCGCCACAATCAACAACACCGCACTTGCTCCAGCCACACGGGCTTCGAGGAGTTGGTAATAGGCGAAGATGAAGTCTTTCCGTAGCAAGGGAATAGAGGACCCTAAGGGTTTTTTGCGAGACTGTTGATGTTTCGGTTCTTTGGTATTGACAGCCCCTAATGAAATTTGGTTCTCACTAAAACGCTTAGGGTCTCGTAGAAAGGAATAAATTTCCTGCAAATACGCCAGCCTCCCCCCAAAATACTTCTCATCCGTCAGCACAGAGATCGCTGCGGCGCCATTTTCGGCGTAGATATGTGCCAGCCGGAGCGGGTTAAAGTCTGGGGATAGTACGCCTTTGGAGGGAGAACGGTGCTTGACTTCGGCGATCAAGCGCGGAGTATGAGGGCGGCATTCTGAGCGGAGGCGCTGTGAAGTCGAAGAATGCGTCTCCGTCAAGGCGTGGATAAAGTCAGGGGGAATAGGAGTTATCCCAGCCTGTTTCTGGAGTTCAGACTCTGGGACGCGTTGTTTGGCCGCAGCGACTTCAAGGCGTTTGTGGGCAAAGATTTCGTCGAGTATGCTCATGGGTTACACAATAAATGATTGGCTGGCAGCAATCAGCGCATCTAATTTCTCAAGCGCGGCTCCGCTGTCCAACGATTGTTGGGCGTTTACTAAACCAGCCTCCAAGTCACCGGTTTCGACCGCGAGGGCCGCGGCGGCGTTGAGCAGAACCACGTCCCGAAGAGGGGAAGTCTCTTCACCAGAGAGCAGGGCGCGCATCCGGGCGGCGTTTTCCGCAGGCGCGCCCCCGCGTAGATGGCCGTTGACCGGGCGCAAGCCGAGTTCGAGCGCGTCCAGTTCAAATGTGGTGACGCGCCCATCTTTCAGATGGCTAACCTTGTTCGGACCAGCGGTCGTCAGTTCGTCCAGGTCACCCGCGCCGCAGACGACGAAGGCCGCGCGCCCACCCAGTTCGCCTAATACTTCAGCTAGGGTGGAGGTCAATGCGGCGTCGAATACGCCGATCAGTTGGTGCGTGGCCCCAGCCGGGTTGGTGAGTGGGCCGAGGACGTTGAAAATCGTACGCTGGCCGATTTCCCGGCGCGGGCCGATGGCGTGTTTCATCGCCGGGTGGAATTTAGGGGCGAACATGAAGCCAATGCCGATTTCGTCAATACATTGGCCGACTTGTTCGGGGGTCAAGTCGAGGTTGACGCCAAGTGCTTCAAGCACGTCCGCGCTCCCGCATTGAGAGGACGCCGCGCGGTTACCGTGTTTGGCGACCTTGTGCCCGGCCCCGGTGATGACAAATGCGGCGGCAGTCGAGATATTAAACGAGTGCGAGCCGTCGCCGCCCGTCCCGGCAGTGTCAATGAGCGCATGGTTGTTGATGTTGGGTTTGACCCGGTGGACGACTTCGCGCATGGCCCGCGCGCTGCCGGTGATTTCTTCGACGGTTTCGCCTTTCATGCGGAGGGCGGTCAGGTACGAGCCGATTTGGGCGGGGGTAGCCTGTCCGGTCATGATGATGGTCATGGCCTCGTGGGCTTCGGTGGTGGTCAGGTTTTGGCGGTTGATGGTTTGGGAGATAAAGGGTTTTAACATTTTGGGACTCCTTTTTAAAAACGGGAAACGTGATTCGTGAATTTTGTATTCGTCAACGAAAGTGTGAACAACGAGATTCCCGAAAAAAAGGTGTGTTTGGGGGTGTACACCCCCAAACACACCTTTTTTTCGGGTGTTCATACTACTGTTGACCAAAACACTGATTCGTGAATTTACCTTGTTCGTTTCACGCGCAAGCAGGTTGTTTGATGGAAAGAAAGTTTTTCAATATTTGTTTGCCGGAGGTAGTCAGAATCGATTCCGGGTGAAATTGGACGCCGTAGATGGGATATTCTTTGTGGCGCAGGCCCATCATTTCGCCTTCTTTGGTGAATGCGATGATTTCGAGGGCGTCTGGCAGGGGTTCTTCGACGATCAGAGAATGATAGCGCGTGGCTTCGAACGGGGAGGGAATGCCGGTGAACAGCCCACCGCCGTAGTGATAAACCGGGGACGTTTTGCCGTGCATCAGTCGAGGGGCACGAACCACCATCCCGCCGAACACTTCGCCCATGCATTGATGCCCAAGACACACTCCCAGTATGGGGACACGCGGCCCCAACTGGCGGATGACTTCTTTGGAGATGCCTGCGTCATCAGGGTCGCCGGGGCCTGGCGAGATTACAATTTGATCGGGATGTCGGGCGGCGATCTCTTCCACGGTGATCTGGTCGTTGCGATAGACTTCAATCTCCGCACCGAGTTCGCCCAGATATTGGACGAGGTTGTAGGTGAATGAGTCGTAGTTATCAATGATGAGGAGCATGAGGTTTTCCTTGTGTACTATTTTCTGCCAATTCAATTGCCACCGAAATCGCCTTTGCCTTATTCACCGTCTCCTCGTACTCCCGTTCCGGGTCAGAGTCGGCGACGATGCCTGCCCCAGCCTGGATGTGGACGGTCTGGCCTTGCATGACAAGGGCACGGATGGCGATGCAGGTGTCGGCGTTACCGTCGTAACCAAAGTAGCCGACTGCGCCAGCATAGACCCCGCGGGGTTCGGGTTCGATGTCGTGAATGATCTGCATGGCGCGGACTTTAGGAGCGCCGCTGACCGTCCCGGCGGGGAAGGTGGCCCGGACAAGGTCGAAAGCATCCAGGCCGGGGCGCAGTTCACCGTCCACGTGGGAGACGATGTGCATGACGTGGGAGTAGCGTTCGACGATCATCTGTTCCCGGACGCGTACGGAGCCGTATTTACAGACGCGACCCAGGTCGTTGCGGGCGAGATCAACGAGCATGACGTGTTCGGCGCGCTCTTTGGGGTCAGCCAGCAGTTCGCACTGGAGTTCTCCGTCTTTGGCAGGGGTGTCCCCGCGCGGGCGGGTTCCAGCGATGGGGCGGAGCGATGCCGCCCCGTCGGAGAATCGGACGTGCATCTCCGGGGACGCGCCGATCAGGTGCATGGGTTCATCACCAACCAGGTTTTCAAAATCAAAGAAAAACATATAAGGGGAGGGATTGAGACGGCGGAGGTTGCGGTAAATTTCGAAAGGCTGGGCGGTTGTCTCGCGAGAGAGGCGTTGGGAGGGCACGACCTGAAAGATGTCTCC
>DATDOR010000645.1:0-8324 GCA_035293165.1 Anaerolineales bacterium
GTACACGACCGTCCTTGACGAGCACATTTTCGGGCGCGGGGAAATCCTCCTCTGTCCATATGAAAGAGCCAATATTAACCCGGATTTTCGAGCGATCGATGATGTTGTTGCTACCAAAGAGAGACAAGTAATTCAAGCCTCCGAAATCTGTTGACCACCCCAGCGTATAATTCTCAGCAATGATGCGTTGGCTGCCAGTGTTGAAATTGACATAATCGGTGTTGTTGGTTTGGTTGAGATCGCTTGAACGAACGATATAAGCCCAACCTTTCGCCGAAGGGTTCAATGGATCGGTGACTTCAATTTGATACCAGAATGGATCAATGGGCAAAGTCTCGGTTATTGAAGTGGTCGCGCTGTCCCCTAAATCCTTGATCATAAAGACAACCTCGTCATTTGCATCCATCACAAGGTTTTCCGTAGTGGTATACGCTCCCGAGTCTGTTACTTCATCAATTTGAAAAGGAACTTGCTCCCAACTTCCACTATTCTCTCGATAAACGAAAATGTCATCCACCGGAGTTCCTAAAAATACCCCCTTAACGATCACGGGTTCCAGTTCACGATCCAGGGGAACTACACTTTCACCTTTTCCAGCTAAAGAAGGGGCTGCGAAGACAAACAGACTGGGGATTCCGATCCATATGAAAAATATGATGAGGCGTTTACTTTTAGAGGTGATGTTTTGAATGGGCATCATGATGTCCAAAGTTTGATGACTACCCACGACAAAGTGGGCCAGCGAGATTCCAATGGGCCGAAAAATCAGGCGAGATATGTAAAGAGAAATTCACGATTAAGTTGTCTGTACTGCCCTGGCTAATCATTTTGAAGTTATCAATGAAGGATAATGGGAACCCCGTTTTGAAGTTTGAATTAAAGCTATCCAGAATCAGGTACTTTATACCATCTTTATCGTAACCTTCGCCTTTTACATTCATGTGTGCGTTGACATGAAGATTCCCTTCGCCGTCCATATTCCAACGAATGTGAATGCGCATCTCCCCGCCGCCGATAATGTTGTCAAACCCGGGTGTACATGGATTGTTGCTCAAGCCGTGAATATCTGAAAACTCAAACGGGAAGGTAATTCGAAAACTATTATTTATTAAACTGCCTGGATCGGGCGCCAGCTCAAAGGTGGTCAACGGAGTAAATGCATTGGTGTATACCACCGGGATATAGACGGTTGTCGACTGGGGAGAGGCTGTAAATGCTGCCTCAGGCCTGATCCCAACCACAACAATCCATAGAGCAAACATAATTGACAATGCTTGCCGGGCAAAATTTTTGAAATGAATTCTCTTATTAGTGAACATAATATCTCTCCTATGAAAAAATATGGATCTACCGTAATTGACGGGGTGGGAACCCGAATTTTGAAAGGGGTGGGGGGTGTACACTCCCACCCCTTTCAAAATTCGGCATCATCCCCACGAAAATCTGATTAGCTAAAAAATCCAATAAGTTCAAACGGTCAGCGCTTTTGCTGGCCTGGATAACCGCCTGGGAGACAATGAAAGTCCTTTCAAACGGAGTTCCGTCTGATGTAATTCCATTGACTTGAACAGACACGCCATAAATCCCCTCTTGTGAAAAAGCATAATTCAAGACCGAACCCGCAAATGTATTTCGGTTGACAAGTGGCGTATTTAAAATTGTTTGAAATGTCACGCTTTCTATTTCGCTTCCATCTGTTGCCTGGGCCGCGAGTTGCAAGAATTTGCCTGGTTCCACAGGGCGATTGGTGAAACCCGATAAACCGACCTCTAATGGGCTGTCCAAAGCAACGATCAGAAAATAGGCCGCCTCCGTTGCGCTGTCCAACCGAAACACCCACTGTCCTGGCTGGGGGTGGTCAATGGTTTGCTCAAGCAAGAAACCGCCCTTGAACACGGTTTGATCCATTTGTCTTTCAACCATGAGACGATATTCCTGCCCGGTAGGGGATACCAGAACACCTGTCAAAGCCGGATCAGTAGTAATGAAACTGAAGTGGACGTGTGTGGCCTGGGACTCGATAGGAATACTCTCCGTTACGGATTTGCTAATCAAGCCGCCGCGTAAGATGGTGTTGGAAGTGCGTGGTTTTGCTTGTACCACCGAATTCGATGGCCCGGTCACCCTAATCAAAAGTGGCAAGTAAAGTTTGCTCTCCGTAATTTCAGGACGTGTCAGGATTTCCTGAATAAATGGAAAGGCATTATAGCCCTGGTAAATCTGGTTGTGATTCCAAGGCTCCAAAAAAAGGGACGTTGCATCCAGGAGATAAGTGCTGTCTACTGTTACCACACCATCATTATCCCCTCCTTCGGGGTTGTTTTGCAACCACTCTCCGGTAACCTCAAAGATTGTATTTGGGGTTTGCCAATAGTTTCCTGCGCCAGAATAATAATGGATATCATCATCCAGCGTACTGGAATCGGTCGCTTGTCGAAACAACTGCATGAACCCCGTCCGCAAACTAAATGTAGCCTGGTCGCGCTGCCCCAGCAAGACACTCAACCAAAACCCCTCCGGACTCCACAGTTGATCCACTAAGATGCTTCCTTGATGGGGCGTGCCAAGTGTGAAGACGTTCCGGACCATTGGCCAGGCTTCAGACCAGATGATAGCCGCTTGTGAATCAATACCACCTTTAGAATGGGCGATAATGTCCACTTTTTCGACGTTGTAATGGGCGGTAATGGTATTGAGTTGCATGGTTAGCACATTACCATCGTCAAACATATCGTCCGCAGGACGACGTTCCACAGTACAGTCCGGTATATTCGGGTCTACATTGAGGTTGACGAAAGCGGTTCGATACCCTGCCCAATAGGCTTGATAGTACATGTCGTTAAGCCCCGCGCTGGTATTGGCAGACCACCAATCTTCGGCCAGCCCAGAGAGACCGTGAACAAACACCAGAACCGGGCTGGTTTCGTCCCCTGGTAGAACTGCTCCGTAGAAAATGTTGTCATCGTAACAGTTCCCTGTTGGAGGGAGAGGCTGCGGGAGGGGCGGATCACCCCCCGCGCGGGCCGGTAAGGTTCCCAAAAGGAAGGGAAGGAGGAGCATCACGCTCAGGGTTTTCAATTTGATGGCGAAGGGTAGGCGTTTCATTTTCAGAATCCAAATATCATTATGTGTGTCTCGAGGCCAATTCTTTTTGAAGGGTCATTACCTGTTCGTGATTAAGTCCATAACCCAGGATGAGGAAAGCCGCCAAAATGAGTAAGACAGCGGGAAGGGGGCCAAATACAAGACCCAAGCGGTTGATGGTTTCTGCTGATTGTTCTACCTGCCCTGGAATGAGGCCCGCAAACCGATCTACCAATATGCCGGAAAACAGCACCGCCAGACTGGCTGACTCCTGGTTGAAAAAGGAATGGACACCGAAGTATGCCCCCTCCCGACGGCGGGATGTTATTCGCTCATCTTGATCCACCACGTCGGCGATCATGGAGGCGGGCAATATCCACAGGGCACTGCCAAAAAATCCAGCAGCCGCATTGCCCCCCAGCAAGGGGAGGAGGGTACCAGTCTCAAATGGATGGCCTTCTCCGATAAAGAAATAAGATGCAAGCATGATGAGGGCGACGACAATCGTTGCGCCAAAGTAAAGCTGTTTCTTGTCTGTTTTGCGTGCAACGCGCAGCCAAATGGGAACACCGGCCAGGGCGCCTACATAAAAAGATAACAGGAATATACTCAGCGCCCGGCTTTCGGTAATTCCGGCGTAATAGGTGAGATAGTGGACGGCAACGGTAGCATTGATCACACTCCCCAGAAAAAATATGCCTGCCGAGATGGTTAAAATCAGGAAGGTTCGATTGCTCAGGCTAAATTTCAAACTGTCCCAAAAACTCAAATTGTCCTCATTGTTTTCATGAACGTCAGGGGGGGGAGTGGCATGTATTCGTGTGCCAAACGTTGCGAGAAAGCCAGTTAAGGTAATGACAAGGCCGAAGACCAATCCCATCGCCAGATACCCAGGGGGATTGAACTTGGGATCTATGCCCGGAGTCTTTTCCGGGAAGAAAACGATAAACGACGAGACGGCGGCGATCAATGTCCCAAACAGGGCCAGTGCCGCACGATAGCTGGTTACAGATGTTCGTTCGTGATAATCCTGGCTGAGTTCCGCTCCGAGGGCGTGATATGGAACCATAAAGACCGAATTTGACGTGCGGAGGATAATGCTGGTAACAATGAGCCACGCAAAAAGGGCAGTGTTGGACAAACCGGCGGGCGGGCTAAAGATGGCAAAGAAGGAAATTCCCATCACCAGGGCACCAATGATCATGAACGAATGACGCCTTCCAAACCGTGAACGCGAGCGGTCAGACAGGTGGCCGATAAACGGATCAATCAACGCATCCCAAATCAGGCCGATAGAGGTCGCCAAACCAACCCAGGTTCCCGGCAGGCCCATAACGGAGGTATAGAAGAAAAGCAAAAACAAGCCAAATGCAAACGCCTTGATCGAATTGCTGATTTCGCCTGTTCCATAGAGGAGCTTAAGTTTCGACCCCAGGATGTCCGGGGCAGATGGGATGGGCAGGTTTTTTTCTTGTGTGGTGATCATACAGAAATTTCTCTGCGGCTAAGAACTCGATATCCTAACATCACCAGGCCCAACACACCTGTCCACACGGAAACAAATCGCAAGGCTCCTACACCAACAACCGAAGCGCCTACCTGGCTGGGGTTTGCGGTTAGAAAACAACCGCTCCCGACAAAAATCAGAACGGTAACCAGGCCAAGAATATCCATCAACCCACTTTTCTGGAAGGTTGGTTGGGCTGATCGGGCAGCCCGGCCTCGTATTGAAACTGGCAAAGGTAAAAAAGAAATGGCAAGCGAAATCACCATAGCCCAGAATGCCGGCCTGGAAACGTCAGGAATAATGCCACTGGCACGAAACAGGATGATGATGCCTAATATGATCAAAAGGCTCAATCCCCATCCTGCCTTGGAAACGTGTTTATGCTCCCAATTTCGAGAAACAATCCGGTTGGCGATGTACAAGGCCAGAATTGTTTGTAAAGCTCCCCACCAGACCAGGTTTACAAACAAAAAGCGTCCCCAATTGACACCCATTGCACCCTCGCTATCCAATGCTGTTCCTGAAATGAGAAACTGGGCAATCGTTCCAAAAATGAAGGCGACAAACATCAAGTGATAATCCTTGAGTCGGTAGCGAAGGATCAAATCCTCGACGATTGTGAAGTAGGTAAAGTAAACGACAAACAACAGGATGGGTAACACCGGGTGGGCAACGATACCGGCGACACCACGTAAAGAAAATTCAAACATCAGATTGAAGACAGTGGCGATGAAAATGATTCTCCACCGTCCTTTGCCAGCGTTATTCATAGTTTTCCTCATATTTCCAATACGCAAGATAGCGTTTCAATTTTATTGAGACTTTTGCCTGATTTCTTTTGACCTCGGGTAAAAGTTCAATGGCTCGTGGTTGTATTAAATCGTGATAATCAGGTTCTGTCCTGGCAACCAATTTCAAGGTGCTTAAGGTTTTATCTACCGTAAATTTTGGTTCCTGACACAAATCTTCGTATCTTATCTTGAGCACCTCCTGATCAGGTAAGCGGGTAATTTGCTTCAAAAAGTAATGAGAAGCCCGAACCACATGCCGGAAAACCATGTGGAAACCAAGATCAAAATGTTGAGAAAATAAGGCTCTGCTCATTTGAAGTCTGAGCGGGTTTTTGTACAATTGTTCGTACCATTGCGCGACCAATGCTACATATTCATTCTTGTCCTGAAACAATGACCGTGCCGCTTTCAATTGAGAATTGATCGTCACGATTGGATGTCTTCCGATAAAGATAAACTTGCTGTGAGGGAAAATCTCTTTGACCTGGATGAAGTTCAAAAAGTAATCCCAGGGGTTTTTCAATAACAAAGGGCGATCCTTTCCACAAAGCAATTGCATCTTTTTGCTGAATATGATGAGATCACCGGCTTTTTCGGGAGTCAATTGTGGGCGAAGGCCAGCATCCTTCAGGACAAATCCATACTCTTCCGGCATGTCGGAGGCAACAGCGACTCCGTCGAAAATACGTGTTGACAATCCTTTTCGCTCAAAAATCTTACACAGTTCTCGCTGGCCATCCTCCGTTGAGCCATGAACGTGGTGAAACAGAATTTCGTTCTGCCGGATGACATGATAAGCCGTGACGATATTAAAACATCCTGTCGCGCCGAGAATTTTATAGAGCAAGGTGGTCCCACTGCGATGATCTCCCATGATAAATATCAAAGGCGGCAGTGGGACGTCATTCAGCAGTGATAAATATGGCCGGTCAAGGTTTTCGAAAACTGAACCCATGTTGTGTTTACTGGTTCTCCTGTAATTTTGTTACATCCTCAATCGTGTTGATATTGACGTAATCGCCACCAATATCAAAGAATTTGACCAACCGCCCATCATCTATGGCGCATTGAATTAAGTCCGGCAATTCTTTTTCGTTCCGGTTTTGATTGATAGGGGTGTAGGGAATGTAGTCAAAGATCTGATTTTTAAACACACAATTGCCGGTTCCCATCCAATCATTCAAAGGTTTTCTAGGTTTCTCGATGAGACGAAAAATCTGGTGGCTTTGTTCGTCAAAAATAATGGCATAGGTCTTGCTGATTTGAGTCTTGTCTTCCACCTGTACAGCCCCACAAAGTGAAAAGACATTCTGTTCGGAAAAACAACGCATCATCTCCCCATGCTGGGGATTAAACAACATCTCATCGGCCAAAAAGAGCATAAAATCCGCGCCGTCCAGTGTGTCTTTGCAATATTCAATCGCATGGACCAACCCTTTCCGCTCCCATTGGATCACATATTTGATCGGGGTATTGCCATAACGATTCCCGAAATAGTTGATAATTGATTCTGCCTGATAGCTCACGACGATAATGATCTCTTCTGCGGACGCACTGACTGCATTGTGCAGACTGTACTCGATCAAGGGGCGCCCTTTGAAAGGGTGCATGCACTTATTGATACTTTCCGTCAGTTCCTTCAGACGGGAACCACGCCCCCCGGCAAGAATTAATGCTTTCATACGACGACTCCATAGGTGCGACGCACTTGATAAGTGCGTCGCACCTTGAGACTTCCGAAAAAAAGGGGTGTGGTGGGGGTGGTCACCCCCACCACACCCCTTTTTTTCGGAAACACGTTTTAAAGATCTTTCAGCTAATCACTTAAGCCTGAAAACAATCCGGGTTTTCCTGAATCCATTGAATCAGTTCAGCAATTCCTTCGCGGGGAGTCACCTTTGGCTCCCAACCCAGCATATTTTTCGCTTTTGAACTATCGCACACAAAGTACCACAAATCGCCCAGCCGCTTTTCCGCCAGACGAATAGATGGCTTATGGCCTAGAATCTCGCCAATCACATCCAAACTTTCTTGCAGGGAAATCATGCACTTTTCGCCCCCGCCGATGTTGTACGTCCCTGGCTGAGGGTTTTCATAAAAAGCATGAAACGCAGCCACAGCATCCCGTGCAAAGAGAATGTCCCGCACCTGTTTCCCTGTCCCAAACAGCGTGATCGGCCAGTCCAACGCCGCTCGGATGGAGAAATTGGCGACCCAACCATGATCTTCCCCTCCGAACTGCCGGGGGCCATACAAACCCGTAAAACGGAAATTGGCCGCTTCCAATTGGTACGTGTCAATGAACGTTTGCACATAAATCTCCGCGCTGCGTTTTGAAGCGTGAAGGGGTGTAACCGTCCCCTCCAACAACGGATGGTTTTCGTCAATGGCGGTGGGATTTCTCAAATACCGGGTCTCGCCCTCCGCCAGCGTACCGTTGATTCCATTCCCGTACACATGGATAGAGGAGCAAGAAACGACCGGGATTTTCAACTCCCGCGCCGTTTTCAGGACATTGAACGTCCCCAATACGTTGGTCGAGAAATCCAACTCCGGCGACTCAATACTGATCGTCATCGCGGGTTGGGCTGCGGTATGAATGATGAAATCACACCCCTTCGCGGTTTCGAGCAGTTGCCCGGCGTTCCGCACATCCCCCAACACCATCTCCACTCCCCAATGGGAGAGCAAATCCCAGTTATACCGGCGTGATTTTTCACTGCCGTACCCTGTCCTGTTCAATTCATATTTCGTCATATTGTCATACGAAAAAACGCTGTCCCCCCGGTTCACATAAAACTCACAAACATGAGAACCGAGGAACCCACAACCGCCTGTTACAAGAACTTTCATACGTTTTATCCTTTTTTTCGGGTGATTTTCGTAACTGCTCAGGCTAAGAAAGAAAGTTCCCCGAAAAAAAGGTGTGCGTGGGGGTGTAC
>DATDOR010000646.1:0-7918 GCA_035293165.1 Anaerolineales bacterium
CCGGATTATCGTCGTCGGCGGGCGGACGGGGCGCGACGGCCTGCGTGGGGCGACATTCAGCAGTCTTACGATGGACGCCCAAACAGGACAGGTGGCCGGAGCCTCCGTACAGATCGGCGACCCCATCACGGAAAAAGGGACTATCGAAGTAGTCGAACGTGCCCGAGACGCTGGCCTGTATAACGCCATTACCGATTGTGGCGCAGGTGGCCTGTCCAGCGCGGTCGGGGAGATGGGCGAGCACTTGGGCGCGTTCGTTGACCTCGCCAAAGTCCCGCTCAAATACGCGGGCCTGGAACCCTGGGAAATCTGGCTCTCCGAAGCGCAGGAGCGGATGGTGTTGGCCGTCCCGCATGAAAATCTTTCGGCACTCGAAGAAATTTGCGATACCTACTGGGTCGAGATGAGTGACATCGGGTATTTTGGGATGAATGGCAGTAAGTTGAAAGTCGTTCACGGCGAAATCCCTGTGGTGAATTTAGACATGCCCTTTTTACACGCCTGCCCGAGGCTTGAGTTAGAAGCGGAAATCTCCCAATCACCCAATTACCCAATCGAAAATCAACAATCAGCATTCTCCAATCTCTATTCTCCATTCTCCAATTCCCAATTGCTCCTTACGTTATTATCTCACCCGAACATCGCCAGCAAAGAAAATATCATCCGCGTCTACGACCACGAAGTCCGCGGAATGACTATCGTGAAACCCCTCGCGGGTGTGTGTGCCGATGCCCCATCAGACGCGGCGGTAATGAAGCCGCTAGAAACGAAGGGATGGAAGGGGTTTGTGCTGGCGAACGGGATCAACCCCCTGATCGGGGAGGTGAACCCCTACGCGATGGCGGTCAGCGCGGTGGATGAAGCTATTCGCAACTCGGTCGCGGTCGGAGCTGACCCGGACCGGATCGCCATTCTCGATAACTTCTGTTGGGGCAACCCCCGCCGCCCGGAGACGCTTGGTTTGCTTGTGGAGGCCGCAAGGGGTTGTTATGACGCCGCGCTCCAATACGGTACGCCGTTTATCTCTGGGAAGGATTCACTGAACAACGAATACCTCGGCTCCGACGGTCAACGTCACGCGATCCCTGGAACGCTGTTGATTTCCAGCATTGGCATTCACCCGGATGTGCGAAAAGCCGTGACAATGGATTTGAAGGAACCAGGGAATGTGTTGTATCTGGTAGGGGATTTCCAGCCGTTTGTGATGGGGAGTCATGCTTTCCAAATTGGAGGGAGTGATTTTTTTGTTCAGGATAGTTATCAATTACCAATTACCAATTATCAATTATCAATGAGAACGCCAATGGTGTACCGTGCTTTGCATAGGGCGATCCATGCAGGAGCGGTGCGGGCCGCTCATGATTTGAGCGAAGGCGGGTTGGCGGTCGCCGCGGCGGAGATGTGTATCGGAGGGCGGCTGGGCGCGGAACTCGACCTTTCAACCCTTCGACCAGCGAACCATGTTCGCCGCTCAAGGCAAGCTTTCAACTTTCAACCTTCAACCGTTTTATTTGCTGAAACGAATGGCTGTTTGCTCGTGGAAGTGTCACCGGAAAATGTGCAGGCGTTTGAAAAGGGTTTTGCAGATTTGCCCTCTCGTAAAATTGGACAGGTGACTGCCGACGCTCGTTTGACGGTTTTCCACGATGGCCTGAATGTCCTTGAGATTGAAGTAAACGAATGTGTGCGAGCTTTTTGCGGCTCGAATATGTAGAATGAATTTTCCTGGCACACCCTCCCACCAAAAAATACTCAAAACCATGTCCGAGCATTATCAAATCGATCCTCGTATCCAAGCCATCACCGTTTTCGGTTCTCTGGCGCGTGGAAATTGGGATCAATATTCCGACCTTGATCTGGATATTATTGTTCGAGATGAGGTTATTCTTGACCCCGTTACCGAGGCAAAGAACTTGGAAACAGCGCTAAATTCTGTCGGCGAAAATTTATCTCTTGTCATTCCAGATGGGGAGGATGCCGTTGACATTGTCCTGGAAACCCTCACAGAAATCTCGATTCGTTATCATCACCTTCGTACCACGAAGTACGCCATTATCGAGAACTTGATCAGCATCGTCGGAGATTTAGACCTTGAAACGATCAAGAGGGCTGGCCTTGCGAATCTACCTGAGAAAAATATCTTTCCCGAAACGGCGTTGGATCGGTGTTTTCGATATGCTATCGAGATCAAAGCCGCCATCGAACGCCAACAGTTTTGGATGGGTGTTGAACTCCTCCACCGCCTTCGCAACCTGCTCATTGAAATTTATTCACTGACGAGCGGGGGTGTGCGTTTCACCCAACATTTCGATCAGACCGCTCCACAAGAATTAGTTGATCTACTCTTCTCAACACTCCCGCAGGCGAAAACATTACCCCCAGCGTTTGAAAACATGCTTGATGTACTCCAAAACGAAATGCCCAGGTTTTCAAACGGCAAACTTCACCTTCAACCTCATCATCGCAACATCATCGAAAAACTTCGTCCTGTAAACTCCTGACTATGCCCAAAAAAGTATTAATCCTCCATGCCCCCGGCTCCAACCGTGATGGCGACCTCGCCCAGGCCATCCGGCTCGCGGGCGGTGATCCGCACATTGCACCGCTCAGCACCCTCGCACAAGGGGTCAACTGGCACGATTACGCCATGCTCGCGCTGCCCGGCGGTTTTTCCTACGGCGACGCGTTGGGAGCGGGTCGCCTGTGGGCGTTGGAGTTACAAACCACGTTCGTCGATTTTTTGCATGATTTTGTCGCCAGTGGGCGGCCTGTGATTGGCATATGTAACGGGTTTCAAGCCCTGGTCAAAACGGGCGTACTACCCGGTTCGCAGACATCCACGCTTACATTCAATGTTACCGGGCATTTTGAATGTCGTTGGGTAACGCTGATCCCCAATGCGACAAACCCCTCCCCCTGGCTGAACGACCTCCCCCCGATCTACTGTCCCGTCGCACACGGCGAAGGACGGTTTCTCCTCTCGGACGGGGAACGCCGGATGTACTCATCCGCACTTCCCCCCGCCCAAATCGCCCTCTCTTACGGGGACGAAAACGGGAACCCCGCGGGATGCGCGTACCCCGCCAATCCGAACGGCTCCCCACGCGACATCGCCGGAATCACCAACGCGGCGGGCAATGTCCTCGGCCTGATGCCGCATCCCGAAGATCACATAATCCCCTACCAGCATCCCCGCTGGACGCGCGGCCATCCGGGCGGGATGGGGATCAAACTCTTTGAAAACGGACTGGCAATCTCATGACTGCCTGTAATTTCTGCAAAATCCTCGCCAGGGAGCTCCCGCCAGCCTCCTCCACCAGGACGAACACTGCACCGCCTTTATAGACATTCAGCCCGTCAACCCCGGCCACGTCCTCGTCGTCCCCAACGCGCACGCCGCGAACCTGTCCGAGTTGAACCCCGACATCTGCGGGCACCTCTTCCAAACCGGCCAGCAAATCGCTAATTCGACTATATATGACACTCAACACCTGAAACCTCAAAACATGACACTGGATCACACCACCTACCACTCCCCCTACTCCTGGCGCTACGGCTCCGACGACATGCGCTTTATCTGGAGCGAAGTCAACAAACGGCGCATCTGGCGCAGACTTTGGGTCACCCTCGCCGAAGTACAGGCCGAATTTGGCCTCGTCAAACCCGAACAGGTGGATGATTTGCGCGCCCACGCCGAACAGATTGACGTGGATCGGGCCAACGAAATCGAAAAAGACATCCAACACGACGTCATGGCCGAACTCAAAACCTTTGCCGAGCAGTGCAAAATCGGTGGCGGGATCATCCATTTAGGCATGACCTCGATGGACATCGTGGACAACACCGATGCCCTACGCGTGCGTGAGTCGCTGGATTTGCTCATTCATCGCCTGCACGACTTGCTGGAAGTGTTTGCTTCCCTGATCGAAACCTGGGCCGATTCCCCGATCATAGCCTTCACCCATCTCCAGCCCGCAGAGCCGTCCACGTTGGGCTACCGCTTTGCCCAGTACGCGCAGGATTTGCTCACCGATTACGAGAATCTGTCCCGTTTGCGGGCGGGTGTGAAAGGGAAGGGTCTGAAAGGTGCGGTTGGCACGAGTGCTTCGTACACCGAACTATTTGGCAAAGAAAATCTGGCAAAGTTTGAAATGCGGGTTATCGAACGCCTGAACCTGCCCTTTTTCACCGTCGCCACGCAAGTGTACCCCCGTAAACAGGATTATGACATCGTGAGCGCGGTCGCCGGGCTGGGCGCGACCCTGTACAAATTCGCCTTCGATTTGCGGCTTTTACAATCTCCCTCGCTCGGTGAGTTAGCCGAGCCATTTGGCAGAAAACAGATCGGCTCCTCTGCCATGCCCTTCAAACGCAACCCGATCAATGCTGAAAAGATCGACTCCCTCGCCCGAATGCTGGCCCAATTCCCCCGCATCGCCTGGGACAACGCCGCCCACACCCTCCTCGAACGCACCCTCGACGACTCCGCCAACCGCCGCACCTCCCTTCCCGAAGCATTCCTCATTGCCGACGAAATCCTAATTACCAGTTACCGAATTACAAAGGACTTACGAGTCAACGAACCAGCGATTCAGCGTAATATGTCCATTTATGCCCCTTTCGCCGCGACCGAAAAAGTGCTGATAGCTCTCTGCAAAGCAGGCGCGGACCGTCAGGACATGCACGAACGCATCCGCCAGCACGCGATGAACGCCTGGGCAAAGGTACAACTCGGCGAGCGAGATATACCCATCTCCAACCCCCTGATCGAACTCATCGCCCATGATGAAACGATGCTCTCATACCTACCTGAAAACAAACTCCGCGCCTTGATGGACGCCAGCGATCACGTTGGCGACGCGCCGGAGCGGGCGCGCGAACTTGCAAGGATTATTCGTACACAGGTATACAAGGAAACAGGTACACAGGTAAACGAGTAGTTACGAGTCTTTCCTGTGTACTTTGTTTACTTGTCTACATGTATACTTGTTTACCAAACGAAGGATTTCTAGCGAATGAACCGTTACCCTTATATCCAACAAGCCCTCTCCCTCCCCTTCACCTCCACCAATCTTCCCCTCCCAAGCAAGATGACCGGCAAGGTCCGCGACATTTACCGGCCCGAACCGGGGAAACTCCTGCTCGTGACCACCGACCGACTGTCCGCCTTTGACCGCATCCTGGGCGCGGCCCCGTACAAAGGCCAGGTGTTGAACCAGCTTTCCGCCTGGTGGTTTGAACAGACCCAATCGATCATCCCCTCCCACACGATTTCTCTCCCCGACCCGAACGCCCTCCTCGCCGTCGAAGTCGAACCCTTCCCTGTCGAAGTGATCGTGCGCGGGTACATCTCCGGCGTGACTAAAACCGCGCTCTGGTATCGCTACGATCTCGGCGAGCGGGAGATTTACGGCCACACCTTCCCCGATGGGTTGACCAAAAACCAAAAACTCCCCGAAAATATCGTCACCCCGACGACGAAAGGTGGCCCCGGCAGCCACGACGAACGCCTGACCTGCGCGGAAGTCGTCGAACAAGGCCACCTCGATGCCGCAACCTGGGACACCGTCCAAAACGCCGCCCTCGCCATCTTCGCGCTAGGCCAGCAAGTCGCCGAAAAAGCCGGGCTGATCCTTGTAGACACCAAATACGAATTTGGCCGCGCCCCCGATGGCACCGTGGTCCCTGCGGGGCAAATCATGATCATTGACGAAGTCCACACCCCCGACTCCTCCCGCTACTGGAAAGCCGACACCTACGCCGAGCGCCTCGCCGCCGGGCAGGAACCGGAAAATTTCGACAAAGAATTCGTCCGCCTGGAATACGCCGCCAAAGGCTACCGCGGCGACGGCGAACCTCCCGAAATGCCCGCCGACCTCTGGGTACGCGTGGCCGAGCGCTACATCACCCTCTACGAACGCCTGACCGGGCAGGAATTTGTACCAGGGGCGTATCCGGTGGAATCGCGACTAGAGAAAAACTTGAGGTAATAAAATGAGTAAACCCCTCGCAATCACCCTGTTTGGGTCCCCCTCGGACAAAGATCACGTCTCCAAAATCGTCGCTGCGCTCGATCAATTTGGCATCGAAAACGCGCTCCACATTGCCTCCGCGCACAAAACCCCGCGCCAGTTGCTGGATTTGCTCGACCAGTATGAAGCCGACCCGCGCCCGAAGGTCTACATCACCGTTGCCGGGCGGAGCAATGCCCTCAGTGGCATGGTGGACGCTGCCGTGACCGCCCCCGTCATTGCCTGCCCGCCGACCGGCAGCAATTTTGGCGGCGCAGACATTTACTCCTCCCTGCGGATGCCGTCCGGCGTCTCCCCACTCGTGGTGCTGGAACCCGAAAACGCCGCCCTCGCCGCCGCGAAGATTTTTGGGTTAGTCGCGCCGGAAATTGCCGCAGAGGTAAGGGCGTACCAGGAAAGTTATCAGAAACGGTTGGAAGAAGCGGACGTGAGATTGACTGAGTATCGAGAATCGAGAATCGAAGATAGTTGATTTTCGATTCTCGATCTGGAAATCATGAACATGGAAAATCCATACGATAAGCTCAACGAAGAATGTGGTGTCTTCGGCATCTCGACCGCGAATAACGATGTCGCCCGGCTCACCTACTTTGGCTTGTTTGCACTCCAGCATCGCGGCCAGGAAGCGGCGGGCATCGCCGTCAGCAACGGGCGCACGATGCAGATGCACAAAGGCGTCGGCCTGATTTCGCAGGTCTTCGACGAAAGCATCATGCAAGACCTGAGAGGCGATTACGCTATCGGCCACACCCGGTACAGCACGACTGGTTCGTCTAACCTCCGGAATGCCCAGCCCTTCCAACTGGAATCCCGCTATGGCCCCATTGCGCTCGCTCACAACGGCAACCTCGTCAACGCCGCCACCCTCAGGGAAGACCTGTTCGCACGGGGCGTGCCACTGACCTCGTCTTCGGACAGCGAAGTGATGGCGGCCATGCTTGCTGGCGCGCCCGGCGACACGATGATGGACCGCATTGAGCATTGCATGGCCCAGTGGGTAGGTGCGTACTCGCTCGTGATCCTGACCCGCGACGGGGTGTACGCCGCCCGTGACCCGTGGGGATTACGCCCCCTGACCGTCGGCGCGCTCCCGGATTGGGGACACGCGGTCGCCTCCGAAACAGGCGCGCTGGAAACGATTGGGAGTACCGCCGTGCGGGAAGTCCATCCCGGTGAAATCGTTGCCCTGCACAAAGCAGCGTTAATCGTCCGGCAAGCACTCCAACCGAAAAAACAGCTCGCCCTTTGTACGTTTGAGCACATCTATTTCTCCCGTCCCGACAGCGTATGGGATGGGAAGGTTGTTCACAACGTTCGGGAGCGGTTGGGCGAACGGCTCGCGGTGGAGGCCCCCGTCGAAGCCGATCTTGTCGTCCCTGTGCCGGATTCCTCTGTCCCGGCAGCCATTGGGTACGCACGCGCGTCCGGCATCCCGTTTGAGATGGGATTGATCAAAAACAGGTATATTGGGCGGACGTTCATCCAGCCTTCGCAGGAGATGCGGGTACGGGGTGTGTATATGAAGTTCAACCCTGTGCCGACCGTATTGGAAGGCAAGCGCGTGGTACTGATAGATGACTCCATCGTGCGCGGCACCACCTCCCGCCGGTTGGTGCAAATAATCCGGGACGCGGGCGCGGCGGAAGTCCATTTCCGCGTCACCTGCCCGCCGATTACCCATCCCTGCTTCATGGGTGTAGACATGCCCACTCACGAAGAACTCATCGCCCACAACCTGACTCCCGCCGAAACCTGCAAGTACATGGGTGCAGACAGTCTGCACTACCTGTCACTTGAGGGGATGATGGCGGCGATTGGTAGTCCGAGCGGTTATTGCAACGCGTGTTTTACGGGTATATATCCATTCCCTATAGGGGAGGATGTGG
>DATDOR010000647.1:0-5515 GCA_035293165.1 Anaerolineales bacterium
GTGATCATTTTTCCTATGCCGAGGCGTTTACGCGGATAATCCAGGTATCCCAGCGCGACTGGAACTTGTGCAGCCCGTGCGATGTAATAGAATCCTGTTTTCCAGTAAGCTGTTTTCCTGCGCGTTCCTTCTGGGGTAATGACAATGACCAATTCCTTTCGCGTACGAAATTCGTCGGCGATCTGATCCACGAAATGGGTATGTTCCCGCCGGTTGACCGGGATGCCACCCAGCCAGCGCATCAGGCCTCCCATAGGCCACCGAAAGGCTTCATCCTTGCCTAGAAAATTGAACTTGATACCCGTTGCCAGGGAGAAAAGCAATCCGAGAGGCAAATCCCAATTCGAAGTGTGATGCGCGCCGACAAGGACATATTTGGTTTCCTTGGGATGAAGGGTTTCTATGTGCCAGCCGAGCAGATTCAAAATGGCTTTGGCAAGGATTTGTGATAAAGGAAAGTCAGGAAGGATGGACGTTTGTGTAGCCATAGTTTCACCTGGGGACCGTGTTCATGCCACGGGGTTATAATTGCTGTTATGTTTTCTAACGACTTCCAAAAAAAGGTGTTATTTTGGTTTGGGTTACTCGGGACTGTTCAGGCGGCGGCAGGGTTATTTTTGTTAGGCGGAATTCCTTCGGAGTCGAAAAATGTCATCCTATTGGGATTATCGTTGGAACGATTGATCTTGTTAGGGGGGATGGGGCTGATTTTGTTCATGTTCCTGGCATTGAGTTGGGGGGCAGGGCGAAATACAAACTGGTTTAAACGTATGAGCCAGGCGCTGATCGAACCATTGCAAAAGCCGAAAACCTGGGGGTTTGTTGTTTTAAGCAGCATCATTCTCTTAATCAATGGTAGTTTCTTTACTTTAATAACCCCAGAGATCACAGAACTATTCGCGCAGGCGTATTTTGTCCGTTTACAACCCTTTGCTTTGTTCGGGGCAGGGATTGCTGCACAAACTTTACTTGCCCTGCCATTATTACGATATGGGACGGCATGGAAGCAAAATGTGTGGGGGAATCGTGAGCTTTTACGTATCCTTCGTGTTTACGGCGTCTTCTTGATCGTATGGGGATTGCTGGAAGTGCGGCTCATGACGCTCCAGCCAGATGTGATTGGGTGGAATAGTCTGGGGACGCCTCTGTTAGATACGCAAGTGCTTGCGGTATTTATCTTTGGCGTGATCCTGATCGGTGCAGGAAACCTGTGGGGGAAATCGGATGTCCTGATTCGCCCTGGAAATCAAAAAAAATCGCAGGTTGATTGGGTGATCGGGATAGTCTTGTGGGGCCTGGCAGCATTTTACTGGCATTCAATTCCCCTTGGAACTAACTGGTATATGGATGCGCCGCGTCCTCCCCATTTTGAGTATTATCCCAACGCGGATGCACTGGTTTATGATTCGACGGCGCAAAGTTTGATGGCCGGGGTGGGATTCAAATCCTGGGATCAACCTTACCCCCGGCGTCCCATGTATGCGTGGTTTTTGTCGTTGCTTTACCTGGTAGTTGGCCAGGATTATGAACGGGTAGTCTCTTTGCAATCCATCCTTTTTGCTGTTTTTCCCGTTTTGATTTATGTGATTACCAAAACACTACACAACCGCCTGGCGGGAATCATCGCAGCACTCCTGGTGATGCTGCGAGAGGGGAATGCGCTGGCTTTAATCGGAACCATCACCGTTTCCTATACGAAGATGGCCATGACCGATTTTCCGGCCGCGCTTGGGGTTGTTTTGTTTTCCTGGATTGCCCTATGTTGGCTGACCGAATCCCATCGCCCCCTCTTACCGCTCATCGCAGGAGGCGTTATGGGGGCATTGATGCAGATCCGTATTGAGACCGGGATTCTGTTGCCGGTTGTGTTTGGGATTGCGCTGTTTCAGTGGTCTCGACTAAGGAGCCGGTGGTTTGTCCACTTCGCTGCTTGTTTTTTGGGAATCCTCCTGGTACTGTCCCCCTGGGTCTGGCGAAATTGGAATTTGACCGGCGAGATATTTTTGGAAATTCCTGATCATCGCATCCAGTTTTTTATTGACCGGTTGCAAAAAGGAACCAGTGAGGAAACCGATCCGCCTCCCCCAACACTGGAAGGAAATTCTCCAGATGAGAACTTCCGGCAAAAAACGACTTTCGTACCGCAAGAGGCTTCCTCCAAACAATCGGGGAGATCAAATTTATGGGCGATCATCACGTCTCATTGGACGCATAGCCAGGCGCAGACCTTGTTACTATTTCCAGGTACCTATCGCATTTTTGATAGCACCATTGGATTTTTAGGACACAAAAACTCCGAAACTTTTTGGAGCCAATGCTGTTCTGCCCGCGATTATGTGAAGCGACTCCCCTATTGGCAATGGGCGCAATGGAACGGGCAAATTCCTCTCCAGGCGATTGTGCCCATTCTCCTCAATCTTTTTCTGGTCTCAATGGGGGTTTATCTGACCTGGAAAAAACACAAGTGGAACGGGATTTTTCCGATATTTTTCAATTTTGTCTACTTCTTCATCAATGGCGTGGCGCGCACCTCAGGGGGGCGGTATATCTTCCCGGTAGACTGGGTCTGGATTGTCTATTACAGCATCGGTACGGCACAAGTCATCGTCTGGATTATCGGCTTGTTTGGCAACCTTCGGCCGTCTTTTTTGCTGGAGGAAACCGGCTCTGAGAATGGAGTTCAATCAACAGAACCCCGGAAATTCTCCTGGAAATCTTTTATAGTAGTGGGTACAGCCTTTTTTATGCTAGGGGCGGCTCTCCCCATTTCCGAATACCTCTACCCAACCCGGTATACGCAGACATCCATGGCGCAATGGATGGCGGAGTTGGCACAGGCAGATGAAGGCCACGCCATTACACTGCAACAATTTGTCGAAAATGGCGGTGATATTTTAATGGGGAGGGCGTTGTATCCCAGTTTTTATCTCCCTGAGGAAGGAGAACCCGGCGTCCCATTCCCTCACCTGGAACCCCGGCCCTATCCGCGCTTTACGGCCTATCTGGTTGGACCGACCAACATCGGGATCACCTTACCCCTTCAAGATAAACCCGAGGTAAAGGCTAAAAGCGGAGATGACATGCTGGTTTTTGGGTGCAAAATCGTGACTGACAAAGATGTGTATTTAGAAGCCTGGACAATTTATTATCCCTCGACGGGAGAAATCCTGGTTCGCACACCATTCCCTGAAACACTGGCCTGCCCTTCAGCCACCGGGCCATAATCGCTAAAAATCCGGCTCGCTGCTGTTACCAACCCAAACAAAACCCACATATTCGGTGTTGCAAACGAATCAGTTGAAAACCCGACCAGGCATGCCGCAACAAATCCTAGCACCCCTGCGCGCCCCCAAAATCCTTGTTCTTTGTCATCTGAAAGCCACAAGCTCATCCCTTCCCCTAAAACCACCCACAAAAACCCTACAAAAAAAGCAAATCCAACCAATCCGGTCTCTGACAGGACGCGGACAAACAAATTTTTTGGAGTTAGCAGGACCTCCCGCCCCTTCTCCGGGACAATCAACCGGAGAATTTCTGGGTAGCGATACAGCGGTACTTCCGGCAACGCGTCCTCAAACACCAACGCGTAGTTCCCCATCCCCACTCCAAAAACAGGATGCTGCTCAAAAATATCGAGTGCAGCTTCCCAATAAATAAACCGCTGTCCGAAAGCGATGTAAGCCCAATAATTCCTCCCACCTTCGTCCTCCGTCCAAAACCGCCAGAGCCGCGAAAAATATTGATTCTGAGACCCCAGAACAAAAATCAACGTACCTAGCACGACCATTACCCCCCCGGCAAGACTTGCACGCTTTAGGAGGCTTACCCAACTTCGCGGTGCACCCATACGTTTTTTAGCCCGCCAACCCATAAAACTCAATCCCAACAACGCAAACAGGATCACCACCCCACCACGCGAATAGGTTAAGATCAAAACCCCCACCGCCCAAACCAACATCAAATCCTCTCCCTGTACCCCGCGAAATCGCCACGGGAACACACTGTGCCGTCGAAAAACCGATGTGAGCAGCCAGGGCAGCAGCAAAATGCAAAGCTGCTCTGCAAACCAACTGGGTTCGTAAGCCATCCCCGAAACGCGCCTGCGCTGCAAATTTCGCGTAGAAATCAGATGGTGAAGCTCATTTAACTGGTCAAAAAAAGCCCGCATGGTGGGACTGTTGGGCAGCACCACATACACGGCCTGTAATGATCCCCACAATAGAGCCACCGCGAACCCGATGAACAGCCAACGCAAAGTAAATCGCAGCTCTTCTTGATCTTCGGGAATTAGTGCGACGAGCAAATAAAATCCAATCCCAATCGCGAGCGTCATAAAATTCCGAATCACCCTGTCTAACACCGTAATTCCATTAAAAACAGGAATCCCTAGAGACATGGCCACTCCGCCACTGATCAGGGCCGCAATTGCAAAAACGAACAATGGGATAAATGCCCTCGGCAGCCGGATTTTGAACAACCTGGGCATGACCAAAATGAATAACCCGATCAGTGGATAAATCGCCAACGGGCGGACGGTGGACTTCCCTCCCAACACCGCGGGAAAAAACGGAAAACTCGTCACCGGCAAACTGACAAGAAACGCCGCCCAGAGAACGCGCCTGACCCGGCCGGAAAGGTTAACCGTTTTCTCCATCCTCTTCCCTGATCCTCCGCGCTGCAATTTTCCGCGCCACCTGCACCAACCGGAAACCGAGCCATCCCAGTACGCCAATCCACCCACCTACGAGGGTCAAAACTGCGGGTGTGCGCACTTCACTCACCATAAGGCTGGCCTGGTGAATGTCCACGCTTAAAAACGCAGACAGACCCCGCGAAGCCGTCTTTTCTGCGAGCCAGTCTTCATTCAAAGAAGTGATACGCGCCCGTAAAGCCTGATCCTGGGTTTCTAGCAGAGCATGCCCCGTCTCAAGCGTGGCCAGCAACTCCTCTGCCCAATTCACATAAGCCTGTCTATCATCCCCCTCATCCGGGATGTCGAATGAGTCGAACGAGGAAACCGCTCGCGCAAGGGTCTTTAATTCCGCGCGCTCCCGTTCCGAAACAGGGCCGTCTTCGGGCTTCGACAACCACGCATGTATTGCCATTTCTACTGCTTGCAATCGGGTCTGCTCCCGATAATTTTCTCCTTGTGCATAGTTCGCGGCTTTCAACGCCAGATCAAGCTGGTAAAACGTCTCTGCGTGGGCAATGGCCCCGGTAACCAGTTGAATGGCTGCATCCTGCCAGAAAAAAGCCAATTGCCGCGCCCGGCCCTCATCCCGGTCTCGAACGACCAACTGCCACGCCCCCGCGTTCCGCCATTGGACAGTGAATCGTCTTCTCAGGTCTTCGCGCTTCCAATCCCGCCAGGCATCACCCTCTTGCTGTAATTTTGCCAGCACCTCATCAAGTAAAGCATCCGACAAAACCAGATCCGCAACCTCTTCAAATTGCGCGTTTTTGTAATCATCTGGAGAGGTGAAAAGCGCATCGGAATTGAACGCAACAGACAAAT
>DATDOR010000648.1:0-3790 GCA_035293165.1 Anaerolineales bacterium
ATCTACGAACGCCTGCAAAGCCGCCTGCATCCGCACATGCGCTTCTGCTGTGATGTCACTCGACACCGCGAACACCTTTTGAATCTCATCCGGCACACCCGCCACCCCCTGGCATGTCCCCATTTGCATCACCTCTTTGACGATCACCTCCTTCGCTTCGGGGCTGATCCCGGCCCGATCCAATGCCTGCTCGAACAGCGGGCTGGTGTACGTTAACTGTAAATCTTTCCCATGATCGTTGACGTGGCGGATGTACGCGAGCGCGAACACCGGCTCACACCCGTACCCCTCGCACCCGGCAGCAGTCGCAATCGTGCCGGTGGGGGCGACCGTGGTTTGGGCGGCGTTGCGGATCCCGTACTTTTTAAGCCCTTTGACCACCTGCTTCCACTCCGGTTTCGGGCGGCCAAAATCGCTCTGATACGGAGCCAACGGCTGGGGCGGTTCCCATTTCAAATCATTGGGATCATAAATACTGCCTTCAATTTCCCGGAACGGCCCACGCGCCTTCGCCAGTTCGACGCTCGTCAACATCGCGTGGAACCGCACAAACTCCATCACCTGCGCGGCGAACTCCTGCCCCTCTACAGAGCCGTACCGCACCCCCGCGTGGTACATCAAATCGGCCAGTCCCATGATTCCCAGCCCGATCCGGCGGGCGTTGAACGCCGCTTCCTGCAATTGGGTGACCGCAGGCACATACGCGTTCGCCTGTACGACATCATCCAGAAAACGCGTGGAAAGCTCCGTGCTTTCACGTAACTTCTCCCAGTCCACCGTCCCGTCGGGGCCGAAGTGTTCGGCGAGATTGATCGAACCCAGACAGCAGTTTTCGTATGGGCCAAGCCATTGCTCGCCGCAATTATGGACAACCAATCCATTGGCAATAAAGGAATGGGTATCGGGCTGGTGCAGGTCATACACCATTTCGCGCCCATCTGGTTCGACCGCAAGCACCGTTGCCAGGAAAGTTTCCTGGTATGGCCCGCGCTGCATTCGAGCCAGATAATCCACCAGGCGGGTTTGTTTGGCCTGGGTCAAAAAGCCGATTTCGTTCGCAAAAATGATCAGATTCGTCTTACTGATCGCCAACTCGTGCTGGGCCTGTGAATAATACTCTTTTCGGCCCCCTTTTCCATCCGGCATCTCGCGGTAGCCACCAGGACGGCGATTTTCATAAATCCGGCTGGCAATGCCGAAATTCAACAACAGCCGCTGTACATCTTTGAGCAATTCCAAATGACTGGAAGCCAGCCGCGCCGATCCGCCTTTTTCTCCACCATCCAGGAAGGTTCCATCCGCGGTGAAGAGCGCTTGAAGGAATCCACGCTGCATTTCCTCTTTCCCCGTAAAAACTGTCGGTGGAACGATATGCTTCAGCTCCTCCGTCAAGCCATTTTCTGCTGCCCAACCTCGCAGCCGGTCAGACATGACACGGGCCTCATCGCGATCTGTAATCTCAATCACGCCAACTGGATAAGAGCGCCCTTGAACAGGCCGGTCAACAATTTGTGTAACTGAGTCTGCAAACATGGGCGCCAGTTCTCGTTTCTCATCTCCGAAGAAGGAAAGGACTGCCCGGACGACATTGATCGTACCATCCCCCACTAACCAACCCAATACCTGTCCTTCCTCAAGAGATCCGCCCGCCCCAAAGCCACCGCGCCGGTTCAAAATATGTACCTGGTCACCCGGCTGGAGATCAGTTGCTTCCACCCATCCACGCGTCGCCATCACCCGGTGATCAGCCGTCAAGCGCAGTTCGTATCCTTCACGGGTGAGCAATCGAAATACGTCTTTGACCCCGGTTGCAAAAACGTGCGTAGAAGGCATGAGCGTATCCTTGCCAAAACGCGCATCCGTGACAACATTCATCGCCCCGCCGTTGTCGGCAAGTTCATCCGCGCGGCGCAGTCCATGTTCGGTGTAAATTAATGCGTCGCCAGTGATACAAGGGTTTGTCGCTTCCAATTGGTAGAGATGCGGCACCGGATTCGACCGGTTTGCCGCGTCCAGGAACAGCACCCCCGGTTCCCCGTTATGGTGCGCCTGTTGGACGATCTTGTCGAACAACTCCCGCGCCCGGACGGTTTTGTACACTTTGATAGGGAGGCCCGCTTCTTCAGCCTGTTCCAGCGTCCCGTTGAAATTGCGATACTCCGGTGTGTTCACATCCGGGAAACGCAAATCCCAATCTTCGTCGTTGATCACCGCTTGCATAAACGCATCGGTGATCCCCACAGAAATATTGAAGTTGGTGATGGCGTTTTCGTCTGTTTTGCAGGTAATAAATTCTTCGATGTCCGGATGGTCCACGCGTAAGACGCCCATATTGGCGCCACGCCTCGTTCCGCCTTGCGCAATCTCCCCGAAGGCATTGTCATACACACGCAAGAACCCAACCGGCCCGGTCGCGCGCCCTGCCGAAGAAATGACCAGCGATTGTTTCGGACGCAGGCGGGAAAAGGCGAACCCATTCCCCCCACCGGTTTGCTGGATCAGCGCTGCGTCGCGTAACGTCTGGAAAATGCCTGCCGGATCGCGCCCCATATCGTCTGAAATCGGCAGCACGAAACACGCGGCCAGTTGCCCCAGCGGCGTCCCTGCCCCGGTAAATGTCGGCGAATTGGGGAAAAAGCGTTTGTTAATCAGCAGCTCGTAATATTGGCTTGCGCGAGACAGAACATCCTCTCCCCATTCGGTCTCCGACTTTGCCACGTGATAGGCCACCCGCCAGAATGTCTCTTCAACTGTTTCCATAGGCTTCCCGTCCGGGCCTTTGCGAGTATAGCGGCGTAAGAAAACCTTATAAGCATTCTCGGTCAGATTCGATTGCGGCACATCCTCCGGTATAGAAGGCGTAGGCAACAAACCCGGCTTTTCGACAAGGATCTCGGTTGATTGCGACATAGTATTTCTCCTTTTTGATGGATTTGGATGTAAAGAAAAACGGCTCTATCTGGAATCCTGTGAAGAGGAACCGGATGTTTAGGGTGTGGGAGGTGTACACCCCCCACACACCCTAAACATCCGAATATTTCACACTAAAAACGGTAGAGCCAGAAAAACCCTGATCAGGGAACGACCGGAAACCCGGTCATACGTGACAAGGGGTACAAGATCAGCCTTCCAGCAGGCGATCAATTTCGTTGCGAATGGCTCGCAGGTCGTCAAGACCCAGGTAGACAATGGCGTAACGGATGTAGGCGATTTGATCCATTTCTTTTAAACCGGCAATCACCATATCCCCCACCACACGAGCAGACACCTCAGCCCTGCCCATTGTCTGTAAAGCGGCTTCAATCTCCCCAACCAGCCGGTCAATATCTGTGGCCGTAACAGGCCGTTTAGCACATGAAATCCGAATCCCCCGAATTAATTTTTCTCGATCAAACTCTTCACGTGTGCCATCTTGCTTAATGAGCAAAGGCGTCGCCAAAATCGGGCGTTCGTAAGTGCTGAATCGCTGTTTGCAATCCTGGCACTCCCGCCGCCGCCGGACTCCGCCTCGGGCATCGTGGGTAGTATCTAAAACTCGTGAACTGTTAGATTGGCAGATTGGACATCGCATACGCGCACACCTACCCCCATATATGGGGTATACATTCTATTTATCGCCACATATAGGGCAATGGGGTGCTGCTATTCTAGCACGCTTGTACGAACATTACAAGCTAGATTCTGTATTTCCCGCCTTAAAATTCTGCGTTTCTCCAATATTTTAAGAGACTGTTAAAAAAGGTTCTCGAGGAAGCGGCAAGGAGGTCCCCAGATTTGGGGTGTGGTGGGG
>DATDOR010000649.1:0-8085 GCA_035293165.1 Anaerolineales bacterium
AATGTGTTTGGCCAGCACCTCGCGGATGGCGGTGAGGGTGGGGTGAAGGGAGGGTGGGATGTGAGTGTTCATCGGTACGTGGAGTATATCACCGAGTGCAAGAGAACCCCCTTAAATATAGAAGTGTGTGGGTATTCCTTCCACACACTTCCTGTAAAGTTGTTGGATAGCGTTGGTTTACCGACTGATGAGCGGTAAGAAGACACGGTAAACACGGGTGGTCGGGCAGCTTTGCCAAAAACCGCCTTTCAGTTCGTAATCTTCACCAGATACACAACTGGCGTCGGGCTGGCCGAAGGTTCCGGTCAAGGTGTATGGACCACCTGCACTCTGCCCTCCACCCCCGTCCACCGTCCACCAGGGGATAGTAAAGCCGCCTGTTTCTTCAGCAGTGACAATGATGGTCATTCCTGCTGCCAGAAACAATATGCATACAAGCAGGAAAAGAATGCCTTTTTTCGACATGGCTGCCTCCTACCGCAGGGTGATGAAGACTGGGATCATGTCCTGTCCCTCGACAGGGGCGGCGAGCGCGATGCCGATCACCTGCGCTCCCTCTGTCACAACCATTCCGTTGATGGTTTCGGTTTTCAACGTGCGAGCCGCTCCAGCCAGACTGGAGGCGGTCAAGCGGTCGCCAGGGCTAATGTTGGCCTTTGAATCCACTTTGACCTGGGCAACACCAAAAACGATAATGGAAACATATTCGCCAGGCTGGGCAGGGCCGTCCGCACTGTGCATGGACATTTCGCCTTCTGCTTCTTTGCCAGGGGCCAGTTCGTACACCATATGTTTTTCGACTACACCGATCACGCCCGTGAATTCCACATCATCGGCCAAGCGTACATAGGGCAGGGAGTTGGTACTACCGGGAATCGGATCAGCCAACCCACCGACTGCTACCACATCACCGATAGTGAGCGCGTCAGGTCCTGTTACTTTGGCAACGAGGGAGTAGGCATTAGCAAGGACGTTCCCTGCTTCGATGTTGTCCACCGTGTAAAGCGCCCACTCGCCAATTGCATTCTCAGTGTTTGGCCATAACCCGTAGGCGGAGACGCCGGGACTGGGCATGTACACACCGTAATTGGCATAATCAGGGGCACTTCCAATCTGGATGGCGTCATCTCCTGTATCATAGATGCGGATCCCGTCGGTGCCTGTCGTGTTGCTGATGACGAGGCTATAATCCAGGCTGGGCCCAATCCGCAAGCCGCCTTCGTTCGGTACGGTTAGCCGGATGCCTGCGTTGTACAAGTGCCAGTCTCCGGTTGTGCCGTTATAGTAGGTCCAGGCGCGGAATGACCCGTTCGTAGCATAACCGTAGAAAGGCCAACCTTGTGCGTGGGCGGTTTCCACATACATCCCGCCGTATTGGTTCGCATTGCCAACGTACCGGACGCCAAAGACCTCATTACCTGAGATGCGGAAATTCCGTCCAACGCCGACGAAGTTGATTCCTTCGTTGGTATAGACATTGGGCAAGGCCTGGGCGTAGGGTGCAGGGGTCAACTCCTGGCGTGGGGAAAGGGGGGTGTATGCGCCGGTGCTGCTCCCTGTCCGGATACTGATTTCTAACCAGCGCGCGCCACCGCCGAAAGCGCTCGTACCAAAATCGAGTTCGACATTGAACTGGCCATCAAAGATGGGGACATCGGCCAACGTAACGGTAAGCCCGACCTGGGTTCCTGAAATGACGGCATCGTAGAGAACGAACTGAAAATCGTAGACGCCGTTGGCCGGATCGCCGCCATCATCCAGATAGCCCTGGTAAGTGAAGCCAGTTCCAACCGGAACATTTGGGGCAAGCGCCTCGGGTACTGCTTCTTGTGTGATTTCTGCTGCCCGTGTGGACCAGGCTAAACTTAATAGAAGGGATGCAAATAGTACACCACCAATAAAACTTAAAGAGATAGAGAGAAGTTTGCCTTTCATAGCTGCCTCCGTAGAAAAAGAAAGAGAAAAAATGGCTCTTTGGGATTTGCCGTGGTTAATGCCACCTCCCCGCCGATTCCCAAAGAACCGAAAAAATTACGGGCAAGGATGCGTGCTGGTGTGTTAGGCCCTTACAGATCCCCAAAACAAATGTTTTTTGCAATCAGGAAGAAAAAAAATTCTTCTATCGGATGATGATTTCAGTATATCCGATCAATAACCCCGTTTATACTCCCTCATTATTCCTTCACTGTATCTCTTCGAGATGTTTGAGCGCAATGGACAGTAGTCTGCGTTCATGGTCAGCCAGGCATAACTCGCCCCATTTGCTCAGCCGATTTTTCCACTTTTGACGCACCTCGATTCTAATCCTGGCATTATTTATTTTCTCTGCCCATTCCAGATCATTTTTTAGCAATGCCAGATCCATTTCCAATTCCGTGTACCATGCAACTACATACGGCAAACGTTCGGCTTTTGCGGCTGGATAAGTGGTTCCCTCAACCAGGTTGTGCGGCAGACATTTGAGCAGCCCAGCGAGCAGGGTGATGGTTCGCTCCGATGGTATCGTCAGATCTGCTTCAATGTGGGAGACAGCTACCCGCGAAATCGCCAACCGCTCCGCCAGCGATTGTTGGGTGTAACCATGTTCCTGGCGTAGACGGGCAATGCGTTTACCGATGGATTCGGGAATGGATAGTTTCATGGGGAGAATGGAACGCGGATGAGACAGGTTTGGCGGATTTACGTGGATAATCAACTATAACGCAAAATGGGTTTCCAGTCTGCTAAGTGGGTTAGCTGACAATTCCTAACGAAAGCGATATTCTTGGCGAAATTACCAATTACCAATCTCTAATCACCAATCCCCAATATCAAAATCAAGGAGTCCCCCCCATGACCACCTCCCGCGCCCTCATCACCGGCATCACCGGCCAAGACGGTTCCTATTTGGCCGAATTTTTACTCGAAAAAGGCTACGAAGTGATCGGTATGGTGCGCCGTTCGAGTACCGTCAACTTTGAGCGCATCGCCCACATCCAGGACAGACTCACGCTCGTTTCCGGCGACCTGCTTGATCAGATCTCCCTGATTGACATCCTCCAAACCCACCGCCCACAGGAAGTGTACAACCTCGCCGCACAATCGTTTGTCCAGACTTCGTTTGCCCAGCCCGTCCTGACGGGGGAAGTGACCGGCCTGGGTGTGACCCGTGTCCTCGACGCCATCCGCATCGCCGACCCAGATATTCGCTTCTACCAGGCCAGTTCCAGTGAGATGTTTGGGAAAGTCCGCGAAGTCCCCCAGCGGGAGACCACCCCCTTTCATCCTCGCAGCCCGTATGGGGTCGCAAAAGTGTACGGGCACTGGATCACCATCAACTACCGGGAAAGTTACAACCTGTTCGCCTGTTCCGGTATCTGCTTCAACCATGAAAGCCCGCGCCGGGGGTACGAATTTGTCACCCGCAAGATCGCCCGCGCCGCCGCACGCATCAAGGCAGGCTTCGATAAAGAACTCCGCCTCGGCAACCTGGATTCCCAACGGGACTGGGGCTACGCGCCCGAATACGTGCACGCGATGTGGTTGATGCTCCAGCAAGGCGCGCCGGACGACTACGTCATCGCCACCGGACGAACCCATACGGTTCAGCGTTTTGTTGAACTCGCATTTGAACATGTCGGCCTGGATTACCGCGACTACATCGTGCAAGACCCCCAATTCATGCGCCCCGCAGACATAGACTTGCTCGTCGGCGACCCCACAAAGGCAAAAGAAAAACTTGGCTGGGAATCGAAAACTTCTCTCGAAGAACTGGTGCAGATTATGGTAGAGGCCGAACTGAAGATGGTATAGTGACAAACAACCAACCCCCTAAGGGTTTTATTGGAACTTCCAACAAAAACACTTCATTTACTGACGAAACCTCGATTGGTTGTGAAGAACTTGGAAACCCTTAGGGTCTTAATCCACTCAATCACTTTAAATCGCGGCGCATACGAAACTAGATTCCGCCTCAGCAACCCGCCCAACGCCCACAACCCCAAACCCACTGTCCCCCACAACATCACCTGGCTCAAGACAATCTGCCATACCGGCACCTCACTCGCCACCAGCCGGATCAGCAGCACCAACGGCGCGGTCAATGGAAATAAACTCCCCACCACCGCCAGCGCCGTATCGGGATTACGCGGCAAAAAATACGTTGCATACACAATTCCCAACCCCCCAGCCCACTCCAACACCCCAAACAACTGCGGCCCTGCCCCCCCGCTGATCCGCAGCAGCCCCGCTGCCGCAGCCATTACCTGTAGCAGTACATACGCCCCCAGGAGCATACTGATTACCAGCCCGGCGTGCTCCCATGGAAACAAATATGGCAAATACGCCTCCCCAAACCGCGACAAAAACCATCCCACCCCAATCAACCCCGGAACCACCCACACTGCCAACTGCGTCATCCCCACCGCCAATAACCCAAAAAACTTCCCTGTCAAAAACTGCCTAGGCGTCACACTTGACAAAATAATCTCAATCGTCCGGTCATGTGCCTCACTCGCAATGGTCCCATACATATAATTCGACGTAAACGACCCCGCCACCTGTGCAAAATAAATCACGATATAAATCCCGCCCCAGCGCAAATAATCCAGCGCTGAAAAAACCGTTTTCCCCCCTGCTTCTTCATGGGCGAAATACGCCCCCGCCGTGTATCGCTGCTCGATCTCCTCAGGAACTTGTTCCTGGATTTGTTCATTCACCCACCGTTCGAACATCTGATCCACCTCTAAACTGGGTGCGGCCTCGTAAACCAGTGTAATCTCCCCCATTTCCAGATAATTTTCGGGGATCAGGTAATAAGCCTGAATCTCTCCTGCCTCGAGCGCAGACACAGCCCCCGGCACGGTGTCAAACCCCAGCATCTCGACCGGGGTCGTATCCGATCCGGCTGGTGGCGGGAAAAACCTCGATTCATCCACCACCCCAATCGGGCGAAAATCCGTCGGCGGGACAACCGACCGGATCGCCCACAATAAGATCACACTCCCCGCGATTGGAACCAAAAAGAAAAACGCAGGCAATCCCAGCGTAAACACCAGATAACTCCCCCGCGTAATCCCCCCCCAATACGTCCGCCAGAAAACCAGTAGTGTCCGGTTCATGTTTACTCTCTGCCTTCCGAAGTTTTCTTCAACTTCGGAAGTCTTTTCGTTCCTTCACAATCTGGACAAAAATCTCATCCAGTGTTGGCATCGCCACTTCAAAACGGTCCATCACAAAACCAGGATACCCCGCCAGCGCCTGCAATACGGTCTGAGTCTCGGTTCCGGGCGCAAGCGTCAACAACCAATCGCTGTTCGTCTGCCGGTCAACCATCTCTACCCCTGGCAGATTCCCATCCAACTCCCCTATCCCGCTAACCCGTAATATGTTACTCGCAAACTGCCGCCGAATCTCCCGCACCGACCCTTGCAACACCACCTTCCCCTCATCGATCAACGCAATCCGGTCACACAACGCTTCGACCAGGCTGAGTTGGTGGCTGGTCATAATGATCGCCGCCCCTCGGTCGCGCAGTTCCAGGATGATGTCCCTCACCAGTTGCGCGTTGACCGGGTCAAGATTGGCAAACGGCTCGTCAATGATCAACAAATCGGGCTGGTGGAGCACCGCCGCGATCACCTGCACCTTCTGCGTCATCCCCCGGCTTAGAGTCTGGATTTTGTTCTTGTGCTGGTCGGACAGCTCGAGCCGTTCAAGATAAGCAACCGCGCGCTGCTTCGCTTCCTTGCGGAATAACCCTTTGAGCGTGCCAAGGTACACCAGGCAATCCAGCACCCGCATATCCGGGTATAAACCACGCTCTTCGGGCATATATCCGGTTCGGTCTGCCCGCGCGGGGTTCATCGGCCCGCCGAGAACGGTAATCGTTCCCGAATCAGGTTTGAAGATATCCAGGATCATGCGGATCGTCGTCGTCTTGCCCGCCCCGTTCGGGCCAAGCAACCCAAACACTTCCCCGCCGAAGACTTCAAAACTCACATCTTCTACGGCGACTTTGTCCCCAAACGTTTTGCGGAGGTGGGAGACGGTGAGGAGAGGGGGATTTTGAGATTTCAAATTAAGCAATGTGACTGTTGCGCTTTATCCCGCAAAACCTACAGGGCGGTTCAACCATTCGAGGGGAGGTAAGGTTCGGTTTTTCCCGGTGCGTTTGTTAAAAACCTGGATAGAGTTGTATTTATGCTCAGGGTTGCCCAGCAAATCCCCTGCGACTTCCTTGAGAAAAGCCAAAAGAACCTGCCTCCGTAGATCGCTTGATACGGTGACAAGGAGGGTATGTTTATTTTTGAGTTCCAACTCCGCAAAGCCAACCGTTCCATATCCCGGAGTCTCCAGGAAGGTATCCCCCCAATAAGACCAGGCCCCTTGCTTCTCATTGTCTTCAGTGCAATTTAAGCGATCATCTTCCATAAGCCGTTCACGCAACGCCGCCCCATCAATCTTCCGAAAGGTGAGGGACTGGGGGGCTAACAGGCTGTATCCTTCCAATTCCGGGTCCGGGCAAATCGGCCACCAATATTGTTCTTGCCGACAACACTCCCCAAAAGGCCTGCCACTTCCACACATGCAGAGTTCTTCGATGGGTTGGGGCATATAAGTCAGCAGGTCTTCTTTGGTTCCGGGCATATCCGGATTGGGCAAGGCAGGGTCAGGTTTCCAGTGCGACCAAAGACACATATAACCCCCATTGACATCAACTTTAGCAGGATTAATCGTTTTCATATTTATTATTTTTCTCTCAATGCGCGCCAGATTCGTTCCGGCGTCGCGGGGATGGTCTTCAAATCTGCGCCGCACGCGTCGAGGATGGCATTTCCCACCGCCGGAGCGACGCCATCCATCGGGATTTCGGCGACAGCTTTCAAGCCAAAGGGATGGGAAGGTTCAAAGGTTTCGACGAATATCGTCGTCAGGTCGGGCATTTCGTGGGCGTGGGGAATGTGATAGTCCCGCAGATCACGCTCGCGGGCATTGCCATGCTGGTCGTAGACCATTTCTTCGCAGACGGCGTACCCAAGCGATTGCGTCATCCCGCCCTCGATCTGGCCGCTGGCGGTGAGCGGGTTGACGATCACGCCGGAGTCTACTGCCATGACCAGTTTGTCTACCGTGACCATGCCGGTATCCGTATCCACGGTCACTTCGGCGAATTGGGCGGCGAAGGGAGGCGGGGCAACGGGGGAGACGTAGGAGCCGACAGCCATGAGCTGGCGCTGATCTTCTTTGTGCAGGGAGTGGTGGCCAATCTCGAACATGGTAACGAAGCGGCCATCCGGGGCGTAGGCTCGGCGGTCGGCGAGGGTGATGTCGTGGGGTTGGACGCGCCAATCCGCATCCTTCGACTGCGCGGTGGCCTTCGATATGCTATCGCTACTCAGGCCACCGCTCCGCTCAGGATGCTGCGCGTTGAACATTTTTGCGGCTCGTTCACAAATCTGCTCCGCGAGGGTGGTGGCCGCGCGGGCGACGGCGGCTCCGGAGATGTAGGTGGTGGAGGAAGCGTACGCTCCCACGTCGAACGGGGTGAAATCTGTGTCGGAGGAGTAGACGATGATGTCGTCGAGTTCCACGCCCAGGATTTCGGCGGCGATCTGGGCGAGGACGGTGTCGGAGCCGGTGCCCAGATCGGTCGCGCCGACGAGCAGGTTGAAGGAGCCGTCGTCGTTCATTTTGATGGACGCGCCGCCCATGTCGAGGTAGGGGATGGCGGTGCCTTGCATGACGAGGGCGACGCCGATGCCCTTTCTAATTGCTGATTGTTGATTGCTGATTTGAGATTTGAGATTTGAGATTGAGTTCCGCCATATTTCGTTTCCATACTTTTGATCCCACCCAATCGCAGCGCGGGCCTGTGCGACACATTCCTCCAGGCCGCAGGTTTCGATGGTTTCGGGACTGGGTTCGCGGCCTTCACTCCAGGCGGTAGAGAAGGGTTGGAGTTCGCCCTGGCGGAGGGCGTTTTTGAGGCGGAATTCGATGGGGTCGAGGTGCAGCGCGCGGGCGATGCGTTCTATGTGGCGTTCGACGGGCCAGAAGCCTTGCGGGACACCATAGCCCCGGTACGCACCTGATGGGGGGGTGTTG
>DATDOR010000650.1:0-2926 GCA_035293165.1 Anaerolineales bacterium
CAGGTGTGCGTGGGGGTGTACACCCCCACGCACACCTGTTTTTCGGCAATTTTTCTACTCTCTGCTGAGTAGTTACATTAATTCATGTTCCAGAAGATTGAATACGATTCTGAAAAAGTTGGACACCCGGCTGTTTATGAATTTCAGGAGCTTTTGCGCTACAAAGATTTGTTGCGGATGCTCGTGTCGAATAGTATCAAAACCCGGTATAAACGATCCACGTTGGGAGTGGTTTGGACGTTGTTAAATCCCCTGTTGAACACCCTGGTTTTGACGATTGCTTTTTCGCAAATTTTGCGGTTCGATATCCAAAATTATCCGATCTACTTGCTTGCAGGATTGATATTTTGGAATTTCTTCTTGCAAACAACCACCGTTGCGATACAGCAATTGGTTTGGGGGAGCAATCTCATCAAGCGCATTTACGTCCCCCGGACGATTTTTTCAGTGGCAGTCGTAGGCAATGGCGTTGTCAATTTCCTGCTTGCCTTAATCCCACTGGCTGTGATCATGCTCCTTTTTCGCCACCCGTTTACCGTGGCTTTGTTGACCTTGCCTGTTGCGCTCCTGATTGCCAGTATGTTCGTGTTAGGGGTTTCCCTTTTGATTTCGACATTAGCCGTTTTCTTTACAGATGTGGTGGAGATTTACAACGTTGCACTGTCTGCCCTTCTCTACTTGACTCCGATTATTTACCCGCTTAGCATTATCCCGAAGCAATTGCAATTCATCTTTAGACTTAACCCAATTTTTATCCTTTTAGAGTTGTTTCGAAAGCCAATATTTTTAGGACAGGCAGCCTCGGGAACAGAATTTTTTCTGGGGGGGGGGATTGCGCTTGTGATGTTGACGATTGGGTGGTTCGTCTTTACTTCGCGAGCGGATGAATTTGCTTACAGGTTATAACGTGGAAGCACCTATTATTCAGCTTGATAACATCGCGGTACAGTATCGCAGCCCATTAGAGAAAATTTCCTCATTCAAGGAATATGCCATTCGCCGACTGAAAGGGCAAATCCGGTACGAATATTTTTGGGCATTGAATGGGGTCAGTCTGGAAATTAGGGGAGGGGAGGTGTTTGGGATCATCGGCCCGAACGGGGCAGGGAAAAGTACGCTGTTGAAGGTAGTCGCGCGGGTGTTGCGCCCTACACGCGGCCGCATCCGCATCACAGGCCGAGTTGCGCCTCTCCTGGAGTTAGGGGCAGGGTTTGACAACGAGTTGACCGGGCGGGAGAATGTCTACCTCAATGCTGCGATTCTGGGTCGTTCAAAAGCGGAGATTGACGCCCGTTTCCATGAAATCGTCGCGTTTTCCGGGCTGGATGCGTTTATTGATGCGCCGTTGCGCACCTATTCAACAGGGATGGTCGCTCGCCTGGGGTTTGCCGTTGCTACCGATGTGCGCCCGGATGTGTTGATCGTGGATGAGATTCTGGGGGTAGGGGATGCTGAATTTCAAGAGAAGTCGTATGAGCGTATCCAAGAGTTCAAAACACAGGGGACAACCATTTTGCTGGTTACGCACAGCCTCACGCATGTCCAGGAGATGTGTTCGCGGGTGATGTGGCTCAATCGGGGTAAGCTTGTGTTGCTCGGCTCTCCGCAGGAAGTCGTCACGCGCTATCTTCAGCACAACACGACCGAGGAGGGAAAACGGCTGGCGGAAATTCAGGATCAAAACATCCAGGAACTTGAAGAAAAAGCGCAAGAAATTCGCATTACAGATGTAAAGGTCACTGATCTCGCAGACGAAGAGCAAACGATTTTTCAGACCGGGAAAGCCCTCAAAATCCACATCGGCTATGAAACCCAGCGCCCGGTTCAATCTCCCATTTTTGGCGTGGGCGTTTACCGGCATGATGGGGTGCATATTACTGGCCCAAATACAGATTTTGCCAACTTCCTACTGCCCACTCTGTCCGGGCAGGGTACAGTTGTCTACACAGTGCCTGACTTGCCGCTGTTGAATGGTTTATATGAAATCAGTGTCGCCATCGCAGACCAAAGTTACCTGATTATCTATGATTTTTATGCACGCACATTCCCATTCCGGGTTGTCAATGCCCCGGATGGCACCCGCGAGAAATACGGCTTTGTCACCTTTAACGGATATTGGGAACATCATTCGAACGAATAACAAGACTTATGCAACTTTCTGAAACCTCCAAACTTTACGATGAGAACTACTTTGCCCACGGCTGCGGGCGGGAGTATAAACGCGATGCCCACTGGCTCAATTTTTTCGACGCCATCGCAGCTAGAATTGCCGCGAGTATCCATCCCAAAACGATGCTGGACGCAGGCTGTGCGATGGGGTTTCTCGTGGAACAAATGCGTACGCGGGGTGTTGAAGCCTGGGGGGTGGATATTTCCGAGTATGCCATCCGAAACGCACACGAAAGTATCCAGGATTATGTCTGGGTGGGATCTGTGACCGATCCGTTCCCGCGCAAATACGACCTGATCGTCACCATCGAAGTATTGGAACACCTCCCTAAGGAAGCATCCGAACAGGCGCTGATCAACCTGTGCCAGCACACCGACGACATCATTTTCTCCTCCACCCCACTCGATTACAAAGAATCTACGCACTTCAATGTCCAGCCTGTCGAATATTGGGCGGAATTGTTTGCCCAACAGGGATTTTACCGGGATGTAGACTTTGATGCGACGTTTCTCACTCCCTGGGCAGCACGCTACCGTCGCAAACGGGAAACGCTCCCCCGCATGGCGCGCGATTACGAACGTTGGGTCTGGGTCACCCGCAAAGAGAATGCCGATCTGCGCCAGCGGGCAATCGTGGATGAGGACACTATCCACGCACAACGCAACGAGGTGGAAAGGCTGCGCCAGGAGGTCCAACAATTACATGCAACGCTTCACAAAAAAGAGCAATTGATCCTGGAATTGGAACCCCAGGTTG
>DATDOR010000651.1:0-2801 GCA_035293165.1 Anaerolineales bacterium
GTCCGGGCCAGGAGTTCCTGATTGGCCGGGTTGGTTACGTCCACAAATTCCATGGCGTTATCCTCCCGCCACTGGCCATTAATGTAGTTGAGAACTTTTTTCATGTTTTTCCTCGGGGTCGTTTATTCATAAAATTTTCCATCCGGCTTCATCGCTCCGGATAGGTAAGCCTGTTCGAGCTGGGCGCCATCAATTTTTGCTTCGAATAGATTGGCTGATTTTAACCGCGCCCCGGTGAAATCAGCGTTGTGAAGAATCGCCTGAGTTAAAACGGCACGGCTGAGGGAAGCGTCGCGGAAACTGGCTTCGGTCGCGTCCGCACCAATGAGATGGGCATCACGTAAGTTTGCGTCCAGTAACTTCGCCCCGGCGAGGGTGGCATGGTTCAGGCGCGCGCCGCTCAGGTTGGCGCGTGTCAGATCGGCGCCGTTCAGGTTGGCAAAACTCAAATCGGCTCCGTGGAGGGAGGCTTCGCGAAGGTCTGCACCGCTCAGATTGGCTTCTCGCAAATCGGCTTCTTTGAGATTAGCTCCGTACAGACGTGCGCCGCTGAGGTTGATCCCAACCAGCCAGAGTGGAGGAGGCCGGTTGAACAAGTCGTAAATTTGGGCGGAAGTCAGCTCAGACATTCCAGACTCCTATTCCATTTTGCTGAGGGTGCTAGAAAGCTGCTGGTCAATTTCGGCCATCTGGCTCTCAGCATACAACTCGTCCGTGTGTTGAAATTCAACCAATTCGTGGGTGAGCGCTTCCAATTCGTCCTGGCCTGACATCATCCGCACCATCTCCTCACGGGGTAGTTCATCTTTGGTGAACGTGCCAAGCGTGCGCCCGCGTTTCAGGATCGTAAACCGATCTCCTACTGCGTACGCATGGTGTGGGTTGTGGGTGATGAAGATGACGGCAATGCCCCGCGCACGAGATTGCGCAATGTAACGCAGTACCGTCCCCGCCTGTTTGACACCGAGGGCGGCGGTGGGTTCATCGAGGATGAGCACTTTCGCGCCGAAATAGACCGCGCGGGCAATGGCAACGGATTGCCGTTCCCCACCGGAAAGGGTGCCCACGGGTTGTGAGGGGTCGCGGATATCAATCCCCATTTTTCTCATTTCCTCACGCGCCGCGTCATCGGCGAACTTTCGGTCGAACATATTGAAAGGGCCAACTTTTTTAATGGGTTCCGAGCCGAGGAAAAAATTCCTGGCAATGCTCATGAGCGGGATCATGGCAAGGTCCTGGTACACCGTGGCAATCCCATGATCCAGCGCATGGCGCGGGGAAGTGAAAGACACGTCTTTCCCCTCGAAAAGGTACTGCCCTTCGGAGGACCGGTGAACGCCGGACAGAATTTTGATCAGTGTGGATTTCCCTGCCCCGTTGTCCCCCAACAGGCACATGACTTCGCCTTTGTGAACGTTCATAGACACATCGCTAAGTGCAACGACATTCCCAAAATATTTTGAAATATTACGGACTTCGAGCATGGACTGTTTCATTGCCGGGCCTCCTCTGCGCGTTTACGGATGTAATTATTGACCAAAACGGCGATGATCAAGGTGACACCTAAAAACACCTGGAACCAATCCGAGTCGATCCCCCAAAACACAATCCCTTGTTTGGTCATCCCGAAGATGAGCGCTCCAAGCAAAGCTCCTACTGCGGAGCCGTATCCGCCTGTAAGCAGTGTTCCACCGATGACGGTGGCAATGATGGCGGTAAATTCTTGCTGTTCCCCGCGCAACACATTCGCTGATTTGCTGCCAATGACCTGGATCACCGCAACGAGCCAGGCGGCAAACGCGGTAGTCATGAACAGTCCAATCTTTAGTTTGGCAACGGGCACCCCCACGTTCCGGGCAGCGTTTTGATCACCTCCCGTGCCGAAAATCCAGTTTCCGACCTTTGTGCGAATCAAAACCCAGGTTCCTATAGCGGCGACGGCAAACCACCAAATGATGGAAATTGGGAAATTCGCTTCTCCGATGGGAATATCTGAGGCGAAAATGACCCGCATGAGTTCATACCCTGGCAAGTCCGCCATCCCGCCGATGTTGGTCACGCCGGTCAGTGTGCGAGTGAGGCCAATTGTTAAACCTCGCAGGACAAACAAACTTGCCAGTGTGATAATGAATGAGGGCAGTTTCGTCCGTAACACCATATACCCGTTGAGTGCACCGACTCCCATGGCTATCACGAGAGAGAGTATGGCCCCAATGTATAAGGGTACGCCCCATTGAGAAGCCAGAATAGCCATGACCATTCCGGCCCATCCAATCATCGAGCCAATCGAAAGGTCGAACTCACCGCCAATCATCAGCAGGGCGACGGCAACCGCCAGGATACCGAGATGAGAAGAAACTTCCAGGTAACTCGCCGCCCCTCGAATGGTTAAAAATCCCCGATCTCCTGCCACCAGTGCGAAAAAAACCCATACAAGAACCGCGCCCCCTAGCGCCCCCAATTCCGGGCGGCTTAACATTCTTTTCAGGAATCCTGCTTCGACGAGGCGATCATCCTGGGTTCGTGGGGTGGTTGTTTGAGCAGCCATAAGCACACCTCCATTTGCGTGAGGCAGAAGCAGCGCTGCTTCTGCCTCACCTACTAAAACTTATCGAGTACCCTTTGCCGAGAGGTCAATGACGGCGGCGGCAGTGTCGGAGGTGACGAAGCCGGGGCCGGTCATCAAGACATCGTTGGCGATGGTATTGAGGTTGGTATTGAACAAGGTCAGCAGCACGATGGGCAGGTAGCCTTGAATGTACTGCTGCTGGTCAATGGCGAACAACATCTTGCCATCGCGG
>DATDOR010000652.1:0-2529 GCA_035293165.1 Anaerolineales bacterium
ACCTTTACCAGCAAAGTCGAACGGCTCAAACTGCAAATCCTGACCGGGAAAGACCCCAAATCAACCGCTCAAGCCATTGCCGAAGATGTCAGCCGCCTGCCTAATTTTGTGTTTGAAGATGCGGCGCGAAAAGGCCCGGCAGAATTTTGTTTGACCCCCGACCTGCTGACCGCCTCAGTGGACGAACTCAACCAGGTGATCGAAACCCTGGCCGGCCAGATGAAAAACCGCCGGAAGGAAGAAAACGGGGTGGACATGCTCGACCTGAGCGACGTGATCGCCACCAGCGGGTACATCCTCCTGCGGAACCGCCCGGAGCCGGTGTATTACGAAGAATATCGCCAGATGGTGACGCAGAAGGTGCTGGATTTGATTGACCACCATCCCGTCATTGCGGCGATTGACCGGGGTGAACCCGTCAGCGACCTGCAATTGCTCGAACTGGAGCGTACCTTGCGGGAAGAGTTGGGCGGCGGCGAGATGGAACTGACCGAAGAGAACATCCGCCGGGCGTACCGGATGCAGGTGACAAGTATGCTGGAGTTTTTGCGGAATTTGTTGGAGTTGGAGGGGATTCCCAGCTATGAGGAGATTGTGGACCGGCAGTTTTCGAATTACATCGCCACGCATCCGTTCAACGGCAATCAGGTGCGGTTTTTGCGTGGGGTACAGAGTGTATTTATGCAGAAACGCCGTTTGGAAATGGCAGATTTGTACGAACCGCCTTTGGATTTATTTGGGGCGGATGTTGTGGAGCGGTGGTTTACAGAGGGAGAAGTGAGGGAAGTGGTAGAGTTTGCCAATCGAATGGCGGTATAATTTGCTTTACACTTTATGTTCGATAAAGGAGAAGTAAAACAATGGAAGCAGTAACGATTTCATCTAAATATCAGGTCGTGATACCGCGCGAAATTCGGAGCCAATTTGGTTTGAAACCAGGACAAAAGCTCGTGTTTATCCCTTACAACGGCACGCTGCGGGTGGTCGTAGCGCCCTCGCTAAAAGATGCGCGTGGCATGTTCAAAGGAATAAACACTGAAAATATCCGAGAAGAGGTTGACGAGGAACGCTAATGGATGTTGTAGATTCATCAGGCTGGATTGAATATTTCGCAGGGGAAGAAAACGCCAGTTTTTTTGAAACGCCTATTAACGACACAGGAAATTTGCTCGTCCCTGTGATTTGTCTTTATGAAATTTTCAAGCGTGTTCTCCGGGAATTGGGAGAAGAACGCGCCTTGGATGCCGTAGGATTAATGTCGTTTGGGAAAATTGTAGAACTTGACCGCCAATTAGCAATCAATGCCGCTCAAATTTCCCACGAATTGAAACTTGCCATGGCCGACAGCATGATCCTCGCAACGGCTCGCGCTTATCAGGCTACCCTTTGGACACAGGATGAACATTTCAAAGATGTCGCCGGGGTTAAGTATATTGAGAAGAAACCGAGACAATAAAAATCGGGGAATATCGTAACCATGCTCACCGACCCCAAACTTCGCTCCCAAGTCGACGCCCTGTGGGACAAACTCTGGGCTGGAGGCCTCTCCAACCCGATGGATGCCATCGAACAATTCTCGTACCTGCTGTTCTTCAAACGGCTGGACGACGCGGAAAACGCGCGGGAACGGCAGGCCACCCGGCGGGGACAGGCGTACCAGCCCCAACTCGCGGATGAGATGCGCTGGCGGTACTGGACGAGACTCCAGGCCGCGGAGGCGCTCAAACACGTCCGGGAGGTCGTTTTTCCGGCGTTCAAGAAAATGGGGGAGGACGGCAGTTCGTTCGAGCGGTACATGCTGAACGCCGAATTCAAAATCAACCGCCCCAGCCTGCTGATCGAGGCGTGTAACGCGATTGACGAGATGCAAATTTCCACCCAAAACCAGGACGTGCAGGGCGACCTGTACGAGTACCTGCTCGGCTTTTTGAACACGGCGGGCCGCGCGGGCCAGTTCCGCACCCCCCGGCACATCATCCGCATGATGGTAGAGATGGTGGACCCCAAGCCCGGCGACCGCATTGGCGACCTGGCAGCGGGGACGTGTGGCTTTCTCGTCAACGCCTACGAACATATCCTGGTCAAGGCCACCTCGCCCAATATCCTGGAGATTGACGCGGAGGGCAATCCGCACCACTTCATTGGCGACCGGCTCACCGACGGGCAACGGGCACACCTGCAAAACCGGGCGTTCCGGGGGTTCGACAACGACTCCGGGATGACCATGCTCCGCATCGGCTCGATGAACCTGATGCTGCACGGCATCGTCAGGCCGCAGTATTTCTACATGGACACGCTCTCGAAGGATTACATCGAAGAGCGGGATTTCGACGTGATCCTGATGAACCCGCCCTTCACGGGGAAGGTGAACAAAGGCGAAGTCAGCGACACGCTGCCGTCGAACACGACCAAATCTGAACTGCTTTTCGTCCATCTCATCCTGCGGGCGCTGGACATGGGCGGGCGCTGCGCCGTCATCGTCCCGGATGGGGTGCTGTTCGGCTCCAGCACGGCGCACAAAGACCTCCG
>DATDOR010000653.1:0-5547 GCA_035293165.1 Anaerolineales bacterium
TCTCTGATATAATGGCACGACATTTTTCCAATTTAGATGATTGAGGTTCTTTAGGAATCGGCGGGGAGGTCGCCAGATTTTGGGGTGTGAGTGAGGTGTACACCCCACTCACACCCCAAAATCTGGCATTAACCACGGCAAATCCCAAAGAGCCATGATTGAATCAAATGAGCTCCTATTTTCTTCGAATTGAAAAGGCTTCTCTCAATGATTTAGATGGCATTATTCTTTTCATTGAAGAAAGTACGAAGAAATTGGAGGTTTCTTCTGCGGTTACAAAAGATGTTGTGCTGGCTACATTGGAAGCTGTAACCAACATTCTGACTCACGGATATAAAGATAAGCCAGGATGGGTAGAAATCGTTATTCAACGTAATGGGAAATCCTTAATCGTTTGTTTTCGAGACCTCGCAGAGACTTTTGATCCGACCCAAAAGCCTACGCCTGATATTTCCCTTCCGTTGGATCAGCGACCAATCGGGGGGTTGGGTGTTCATTTGATCAGGAATTTTGTTGACGAAGTCATCCATCAAGTTCCATCACAGGGCGGCAATGAACTCATCTGTATTAAGAAGGACATCTTTCCGTAAATAAAGCCATTCACAAAGGAGTAACAACTCATGGAAATTAATCTTTCACAAGAACAAGGAAAAGTCTCTGTGTCAGTTTTTAAGGTCAAAGGGAACATCACTTCTGAAGTCGGACTTCAGGAAAAGGCCAAAGAAGTGCATGATGCCGGGATCCATCACATCTTATTAGATTTATCCGAAGTTCCTTATATGAGCAGTGCAGGATTGCGGGCATTACATTACATATTTTCCCTACTGCGGGCACATGAAGAAAGCGATCAGGCCACGAAAGCAGGGATTGCGGCGGGGACTTACCTCTCCGCCAACTTGAAATTATACAAGCCCAATAAGCATGTGACCGAAGTGCTGAAAACGGCCGGGTATGATATGTTTCTTGAAATACATACCGACTATAAAAAAGCCATTGCGTCGTTTTAAGCAGGTTTTTGTGCTCCCAGAAATCATTCGCCGGGTTCCTTTATTTGCCACCTTGCCACAGGTTGAATTAGACGCGCTGGCCTCCAATTTGCGCGAATATTCTTATCCAGCGCAAACGGTGTTGTTTGAGGAGGGCGAAACCGGGGATCGGTTTTATATTGTTGTCGAAGGGGAAATTGCAATTATCAAAGCAATGGGGACCGGTAATAAACGGCTAATTAGCATTCGTGGTTCTGGGGAATTTGTGGGCGAGATGAGTCTGCTCAACCGGGATGGGTTGCGAACGGCGAGCGCAATCGTGCATACGGACTCCAAAACTTTAGAGATGTCCCGTGCCGAATTCGATGAATTATTACATCGAAGACCTACCCTCGCATTTGAAATGTTGCGCGTGCTCAGCGCCCGTTTGAGCGAAGCACATGACAAGACAATTCGCGATTTAATGGAAAAGAATCGCAAATTAGCAGAAGCATACGAGAATCTACAGGCCGCACAAGAACAAATTATCCAAAAAGAATTAATGGAGCGCGAGTTATCCCACGCCCACGAGATCCAGCAAAATATGTTGCCGCGTAAGTTGCCCCGGCTGGAGGGATATGACCTGGGGGCAGTGATGATCCCCGCTCGCTCAGTAGGTGGAGATTTATACGACATCATTCCCCTGAATGAAGACAAAGTTGGTATTGTCATTGGCGATGTCTCAGGCAAAGGCGTTCCAGCCGCGCTGTTCATGGCACTGACGCAGAGCCTGATCCGTGCAGTAGCCCACGCAGATCTGTCACCTGATGAAGTTTTGAATCGGGTCAACCGCCATTTGTTTGAAATGAATGCTGGGGGGATGTTCGTGACGGTTCTTTACGGAGTGTTATGCAAGAAATCGCGGGAATTTACTTATGTACGTGCGGCGCATGAATACCCTTTGGTCTGGAACCAGGACCGGAAATTAATCCGACTTCCAGAGGATCGCGGCCTCCCTTTGGGTCTCTTTCCCAGTCCAGTGCTGCAAACACAAACGCTCAAGATGACATCCGGCTGTACGATGGTGCTTTTTACCGATGGGGTTACGGAGGCCAGGGATGAAGCCGACAACTTTTTTGGGATGGAACAGTTGGAGGCTTCCGTACCTGATTGTGTAGACAATACCGCGCAAGGGTTGTGTCATTTCCTGGTACAGAAAGTAACCGATTTCCACGGGGAGGCCCCGCAAGACGATGACATCACGTTAGTCGTCGTCAAAACCACATAAATTCTAATCAAAATCCTTGCACAGTGGGGGCACGTGTCATGGTAAAATATAGAACATCTGTACTATTTAACCATGCACCAACAACAGCCTTTTTACCCCGATGAAGAAGAATGGGGCTACTATGAAGGGGAGTACGAAGAAGACCCAGATGCAGAGGCATATTATCTTGAGGAAGAATATTACGAATATTCTCTTGAATATCCTGCCGCGCCTGCTTATCCCGTGCCGGATATGGGGATTCTCATCGGAATCGCGATCTTGCTCTTTTTTGCCTTCGTGGTGATTAAAGATGGGTTCGCTACCTCCCTCCCAGAGGGGGCCGCAGCCAACGCGCTGGCTGCGCTTCCTGCCGCCAGCACCCCTTCCGGCGATCCGCTTGCCTTTGCCGCACCCTATACCAACTACACCCTCACGCAAGGGCCGCACGGACAATCTTATGGACATCTTGCCATTGACCTCGCTGCCGGGCGCGGCGCCCCCATCCTCTCCCCCATCAACGGCGGGATTACCGGCAACTACACTGACCAATATGGCAATACCACCCTGGTTATCGAAAACGATGTATACAGGGTTCTCCTTCTGCATGGGGATTATTTTCTTCAGGTCGGAAACGAAGTGAAATTAGGCGATCAGGTCGGCACGGAAAGCAATCACGGTTACACGACCGACATGGCAGGCAACCGTTGTTACGGGCGCGAAAACTGTGGAAACCACACCCACCTCAACGTTTTCGACAAACGCACCGGGGCAAATGCGAATCCGCTCGACCTGATTCCTTGACACCCCCCTCGCGCGTGGTAAACTACCGCCCGATATGGTCATGAAAATACCATTCGAACCCCAATACCCCCTGAAACTTTCGCCCGTTGGATGATCCGACGGGCGATTCTTTTATTAACGGTAACTACCAGGCTAAAGCCTGGAAATTATCCTGCTACTCTGGGCTGAGTAGTCACTATTAACGAAGACTCCGAAATTTCGGATCGATTGAGTCGTGGATTAACCACGACTCAAACTTCGGAGGTCTGACCCCGGAGTTCCTTATGCCCCTCGCCACGCTCACCCTCGAAGACGGCACCATCCTGACCGGCCACGCGTTCGGCGCGCAGGGGGACACCGTCTTTGAACTCGTCTTCAACACCAGCATGACCGGATACCAGGAGATCATCACCGACCCCTCCTACGCCGGGCAAGGCGTCCTGTTCACCGTCCCGCACGTCGGGAACGTCGGGATCAACGTCGAGGACTATGAATCGGCCACGCCGCAAGTGTCCGGGGTGGTGATCCGCGCACTTAGCCCCGTCGTGTCGAACTGGCGCGCCGCGCGGACATTGGACGATTGGCTGGCCGAACACGGCGTCCCCGGCATCACTGGGGTGGACACCCGCGCGTTGACGCACAAACTCCGCGAGCAGGGCACGCTGAAAGCCGCCCTGTCTACGCGGGGCACCGACGCCCAAACGCTGCTCCAACGCGCCCGCGATTGGCCCGGCCTCGACAGGCGCGACATGGTGAAAGAAGTCACGTGCCCGGAGCCGTATCCTTGGATGGGAGATGCGGGGGAGAAATGGGTTCCTTCCACCGAGACCTGTCAGGTTTCCGAATACCTGACAGGTCTTAAGGTCGTCCTGTACGATTACGGCGCAAAGCGGAACATTGCCCGTCACCTCGCGGCGTGGGGGGCGCAGGTGATGGCCGTCCCGGCGGATTACCCAGGGGAGGAGGTGTTGAAGATGAACCCGGACGGGGTGATGCTCTCGAACGGGCCGGGCGACCCGGCGGGGTTGCCGTACGCAGTCGAAGCGGTGCAACAGCTCATCGCCAGCGGCACGCCGGTGTTCGGCATCTGCCTGGGACACCAGTTGATCGGGCGGGCGCTCGGAGGGGAGACGACGCGGCTCAAGTTCGGCCATCACGGGGGGAACCATCCCGTGCAGGATTTACGCTCCCGGCAGGTGCAGGTCACCTCGCAGAACCACAACTACACCGTTGTCCCCGAAACGCTGAACCCGGAAGTAGTAGAGATCACACACTTGAGTCTGAATGATGGCTCGGTGGAAGGGTTAAGGTTGAAAAACAAACCCGTCTTTTCCGTCCAGTTCCACCCCGAAGCTGCCCCCGGCCCGCATGACGGGTATAGGATTTTCAGGGATTTCTTTGAGGCGATGGGGAGCAGAGGTAAACAGGTAGACAAAGCAGACAGGTAAACAAGGTTTGATATGTGTTTACCTGTCTACTTGTGTACCTGTATACGAAGAGCCAATATGAATCCGGAATACACACCATGCAACACTAAAGGCACCATCCTCATCCCCGGCTCCGGCCCCATTGTAATTGGGCAGGCGGCGGAGTTTGATTATTCGGGCACACAGGCGGTGAAGGCCCTCCGCGCGGAGGGGTACCGGATCGTCCTGGTAAACAGCAATCCGGCGACAATTATGACGGACCCGGAGATCGCCGATGCGACGTACATGAGCCGCTCATACCGGATGCGCTCGAAGCAATCATCGCGCAGGAACGGCCTAATTTTATGCTTCCCACTGTCGGCGGGCAGACGGGGTTGAACCTGGCGCTGGCATTGAGCGAGAACGGCGTGCTGGAAAAATACGGCGTCACGCTCATCGGCGCAACGTTGAAGGCGATCCGCGCGGCGGAGGACCGGATGGAGTTCCGGCAGACGATGTTGGCGGCGGGAATTCCGATTCCGGAGGGTGGGCCGGCGTATTCTTTGGACGACGCGCGGGCCATTGCGGAAAAGGCCGGGTATCCATTGCTCGTGCGGGCGTCGTTTGCGATGGGGGGGACGGGGGCGAGTTGGGTGTACGAACCTGATCAATTGCCGGAAGCGATCCGCAAGGCCATCGCCGCGTCGCCGATTGGGCAGGCGTGGGTGGAGGAGTCGGTGTTGGGGTGGAAGGAGTTCGAGTTGGAGGTGATGCGGGACAAGGCGGACAATTTCGTGGTGGTGTGCAGTATCGAGAATCTCGATCCGATGGGGGTGCATACCGGGGACAGTATCACGGTTGCGCCCGCGCAGACGCTGACCGACCGGGAGTACCAGATTCTGCGTGACCTGGTAAAGCAGGTGATGCACGCGGTGGGGGTGGGGACGGGCGGGTCAAACGTGCAGTTTGCCGTAGACCCGCGCACAGGGCGCGCGCTGGTGATTGAGATGAATCCGCGCGTGTCGCGGTCGTCGGCGCTGGCGAGCAAGGCGACGGGGTTCCCGATTGCAAAGATTGCGGCGCTGGTCGCGGCGGGGTACACGCTCGACCAGATACCCAATGACATCAC
>DATDOR010000654.1:0-3158 GCA_035293165.1 Anaerolineales bacterium
CGTGGCCGTCCCTGAGGACTGGACAGTTCCTTGCTGGCCGGAAAGATTGCCGTTGGTCGCGGCCCAGGTAACGGAACGGCCGATGATCTCAGCCAGGTCGGCAACCGGCACAGCAACGTTGGCAGAGTTCGTCAGGAAGCTGGCTGTCAACGAAGTGGATTGGTTGGTCACAATGGGGGAAGGGGATGCGGTCAATTGGTTCCGGTACCAGGGGCTAAAGGTGAGCGTGCCGCCTGCGGTGGTGGCGGTATCACAGGGCGCTGCGCCGGGTCCGGTGCTGCAGCCCCACCAGTTGTTGGTGACAGTGGCGGTGGCGACATCCACGCTCTTGTGAAGGCCCTTGCCGGTGGGGGCATTATTCCCGACGATCAGGGATTTGCTCATGGTCACATTGCTGTTGCCTACAAAAATCCCACCGCCGGAGATTCCGGCTGTATTGCCAGTAATTTTTGGCTCTCTGGGATTTGGTGGGGTAGACAGCAGGTAAGGAGTAGAATCTGGCAAAAACGGGAATGCTGCGATGCCAGAACACCAACTCACCCAGCTGCTCAACCTGGCCAATCTGGAAGTTGTCCAGTATGAGATGCCAGATGCGGAAAGCGCTATTTTGGAAATCAAATCGACCTTAGAGGTTGCCATTTGTCCGACTTGTAAAACGCCCAGTACGACGATCCATGATTAGGATGATCCACGCTTAGTGCGCGACTTGTCGTTGTCTGGAAGAAAGAGTTACCTGCGGTATCACAGTCGTCGTTTTGAATGTGCAGTCTGTCAACAATCCTTCACCGAACGAGTAGAGTGGCTGAACTTCGACAGTAGTTATACCAAACGTTTTGAGGAACAGGTCTACCAGCTTTGCCGAAAAAGCACGGTGCAAGATGTGAGCGCCTTTCTGGAGTTGGGCTATGATGCAGTCGAGGGCATCTTCCAACGTTGGGCAAAAAAACGACGGTGGCGCGTCAGGCGAAACCGATCCGTGTCTTGAACATTGATGAGATTGCGCTGGAAAAAGGACATGGCAACTTTGTGTTGGTGCTGAGTGCACCCGAAGCAGGCTATGTGTTGGAGGTTCTGCCCGATCGCGAACGAAAAACGCTCGAAAATTGGCTGGAGAGACTGGCACCAGAGATGAAAAAGGCGATTAAAGTTGTGAACATGGACATGTGGGAACCTTACACGCTGGCCGTCAAAGCCAAACTGCCGCATGCTCGTATTGTCGTGGATCGCTTCCATGTCATGAAGAACCTCAATCATTGTCTGACGATGGCTCGACGAGAGATTCAGCGGAATGCTTCCAACGAAGTCAAGGAACACCTGAAAGGCAGCCGTTGGGTTTTGGTCAAGAACCAGAAAGACCTGAACGAGAAACAACGCACCAAACTGGAAAGCCTATACCAGGCATCGCCTGAATTGAAAGTCTGCCATCAACTCAAAGAACAGTTCCGTACAATCTTTGAGACCGTCACCGACCGTCAAAAAGCCAGAACTGCACTGCGGTGCTGGATCAAACAGGTGGAGAAACTGAATGTGACCGCCCTCCAATCCTTTCTGGTGACCTTGAAAAACTGGTTCGAACTCATCTTGAACTATTTTGTAGAACGCTGGACGAATGCCTTCGCAGAAGGGATCAACAATAAAATCAAACTGATTAAGCGGCGTGCTTTTGGGTTCACCAACTTCGACCACTTTCGCTTACGCTCCTGGTCGAGTGTACCCCCAACCCCACTTAATCCCAAAGAGCCATAAAAATATACCCTGACATACCAGATAAACAATGTCAGTTTATGTTTGCAATATATTCGAACTTAACAAGAATGCAAGCCCGAAAAGGTTACAATCATGCTTACCTTTGTACTAATGTCAAATAAAGAGCGCGAGGCGAATGCGTCAGCGTGTAAAGAGGCTTGGGATGAACGGGTCAGACCTTCTATCTAGAAATGACGTGTATCCCTTTTTCGACGCCTGGGTGATCTAAAAAGAACAGGCCCAACGGGGACAACCGTCAACGACCTGCTCTTCCTGTGTATTCTGTAACAAGAGCGAGTACTTTGGTGGGACTGCCACACACTTGCCCCGTACCTTCCGGCTTAAGCCGGATGTCAGGGAGGCGCACACCTGCCCTGGTACTGCTTAAGCCACACGGTGCCAGGGAGTGCCGGGGGAGCGCACAGGGTTCTTCGGTTTTTCTCAGATTCTCCGTGTACTCTGTGGCTCTGTGGCAAAAATTCTGTTACCAGCTACCCCTTATTTCTCGTTCGCCATTTCTCTATGGCGCCGGGACGAACTGGGTCTTCACTTCACTGATCGATTTTCCAAGGACCTCAATATCCTCCAGGTTGTTTGAGCCCAGCCCGGCCTGCGCCGCCAGGTTGAGATGGTTGACGCACCGTACAAAGGGCGACTCTGGATATTCGCCGAGTGGATCGTGACCCATCACCGCCGTGGCAACGGCATCGGTGGCAACGGGGTTTTTCCCCGCGATCAAAACGCCCGGCTCGATCGGAGCTAACGAAGCAATCCAGGGTCCCTCGCCGCCTTGGGTGGTCTTGATCCCATCGATCAGACTGAAATGAATGGGCCGGGCCCGGTTGAGATCGACAATGATGCGCGGCAGCCGTTCTTGCGTCTGCGCTCCCGTACCGTGAAAGCCGGAACGGTATTTGTCCTCACCATTCAATCGATAGAAGCGGTAAGGCACGAGACCGTACAGATTTTTCATGGTGTGCGTGACACCTGCCAGGTAATGGTTTTTCATCTTGGAGACCGACATGAACACATCCACCTCATTCAATATCTGGTTGAAGGTGAACGTCTTGTAGATAAAACTATTCAATCCTACCGCGGTGTCCATGAAATCACTATAGGGTTTGGAGTCGTTCAAGTCAATGAGCTTCACACCGAGATCGCTGGCAATGTCCTCATAGCCCCATTGCTGGTACGATTCCCATTCATACACGGCCTCGACAATGAATACCTCCTTGGCGCCCGCCGCCTGTACCTGTTTGACCAGCGCGCGCACCACCTCCGGGTGGGTAATAAAACTATCCACAGGCGCGTAGCCCTGCAGGGCGCCGGAATATACGCCTCCGGTCAGGTTGGGTTTAATGGCGACAGTATCGCCTGGCTTGACCACATCCCCCAGCCCGCCCAGTTGATCG
>DATDOR010000655.1:0-6949 GCA_035293165.1 Anaerolineales bacterium
GGACGTCAATGAGGGTGGGGGCGGCGGTGTCCGCATCGCCAAGATATTCCATGAGGATGGCGTTGCTGTCACTGGCGTAATAGCGAGGGACATCCAATCCGGCGGCATGGAGCGTTTCTATGATGTTGACTTCATGTTGGAGCCAGGAGGTGTGGGTGACTGCCTTCCCGAAGCTGGATCCTTTGTGGACGGCTTTGAGTTTGCCATGATCTTTGACGATCAGCCCGTCTTCGTCGAGCAGGGTGCGGCCTTCTTTGTAGAGGCTATCGTTGCGAAGGGCGCGGAACATGCGTGGACGGTAGACTTTGGCGGCGAGGAACGGTTTACTACTCGTGGCGCTGCCTTTGACCTGGTAGACGGAGGCTTCTTTGCCGCCTTTGACGATTTGTAGGATGTCGTCGAACCACTTCTGGTCGTAGAAGCCGCCGAGGGAGTCGATCAGCCAAAGGCGCTCGGTTTTGGAGGGCTGGTAGGTGAAGTCGAGGAAACGCAGGTCATCGCGCTGGGTGAAGATGGCGTGGGCGACCTCGGGTTCGGTAATAATGTTATATTTGTCTTTGCGGCGGTCACGTTGCCGCTTTTTGGGTGCGTTTTTTAAGCGGGGCAAATTGCCCTCGGGCGCTTTGCCCGCGATCTCGCGGAGTTCTTCGAGGAGATCGTATTGGTCGTAGTTGGAAGGCATGAGGTTGTTCCATACTGGATATTTCGTATGGCGTAAATGTAAAAAAACACCATACGAAATATGACAAGTTAAATAAAAAGACCACAGGAGAACGTGATCCCTGTGGTCCGAACGGGGGAGAGTCTGTAACTTCGTCAGTTCGTATTAAAAGAAAAAACCACAGGGCAAACTGAACGCACCTGTGGCCGGACGAATGAAGTCGTTACTACAAACGGAGTTATACCATGCCGGCAGGAGGCGCGCTCAAGACTGCGGATTGAGAGAAAACATTCACTTTTTGCATATTCAGGCACAGCCTCCTTTTTAAGTAAGATAGGGTTGCAGGATTTATTATTGACAACCGGGTGTGAGTTTACCAGTGGATTTTCAGGCAGTCAAGGGTAGGAATTTCGAGAGAGAAATCGTTAAGCTGAAACCTGAAATCACCATGTACTTGATCGATTCAAAAGAGCATGGATTGATTAACATAGCATTATGTCATCTTCGCCAATTGGATTTATTCGCCAATTTATTTCTTCTACTATGACTATAACCGTCGCTTATTTCGTTGCATTTATCGTTCTTGGCATTGTCACTGCTTCACTTGGCCCAACGCTGCCTGGGTTGGCCGAACAAACAGGAGCACAACTCAGTCAAATCAGTTTTTTATTCGCGACCCGTTCGTTGGGTTACTTGATGGGTTCGTTTCTGGGAGGGCGTTTGTATGACCGGGCGAAAGGCCACCTGTTAATTGGCGCGGCGTTGCTGCTCATGGCGACGGCTCTGGCGCTGGTTCCGGTCATTCCGTTGTTGTGGCTTTTAGCCATTGTACTCTTGGTGATTGGGATGGGAGAGGGGCTGCTGGATGTGGGCGGGAATACGCTGATTGTCTGGTTGCATGGTAGGAAAGTGGGCCCGTTTATGAATGGATTGCACTTTTTCTTTGGGATTGGGGCGTTCCTTTCGCCGGTTTTGGTCGCCCAGATAATTTTGCTTAACGGGGGGATTCGGGGAGCATACTGGTTATTTGCGCTTTTAGTCCTCCCTGTAGGCTTGTGGTTCTTTCGTTTGCCCAGCCCGATTGCGCCAAAAGCGAACGATCTGGAAAAAACCGTCCCCCGTATGAATTACACTCTGCTTTGGGGAATTGTGGCTTTTATGGCATTGTATGTTGGCGCGGAAGTGAGTTATGGTAGTTGGATTTACACCTATGGCCTCGCTCGAGGCATTTCCGATGTGAACGCGGCATATCTCACTTCGGTTTTTTGGGGGGCGTTTACCCTGTCCCGGCTGATTTCTATTCCCGTCGGTGTGCGTGTCCGTCCCAGCCATATTTTGATGGCGAATTTTGTGGGCGCGCTCCTGAGCCTGGGGCTGATTTTCTTCTGGCAAGAGAACCTGATTCTGCTCTGGATGGGGACGTTCGGCTTTGGTTTTTCCATTGCACCCATTTTCCCCACCATGCTTACCTTTGCGGGTAACCGGATGGCGATCACCGGGCGGGTGACGGGCTACTTCTTCCTCGGCGCGACGGCAGGGGGGATGTTCCTGCCCTGGTTTATCGGGCAATGCTTCGAGAAAGTTGGGCCGCAGTTTGTCGTCCATGCGCTTCTGACGGATATGCTGCTCACCTTTACCGTATTTGCCTTGATCTTTTTCACGGGGAAAAAACGAATGTAAGGCCTGTAAACCCGTCGATTATGGACGATATTTTCGGTATAATCGTGCGTATTATCCCCCATCTTAAAACCATTGCAATTCTATTGCGTATACAAGAGTAGTTTTGCAATTGAAATTCAGGAACGGCGTTTTTCATGCGACTTAGTCGCCGAACGCCGTTCCTTTATGCTAGAGAAAAACATGGCCGATAACGAATCCATCATCAATCTAACTGGTGTCACCAAAACCTTTGTGGGGCCTGCCGGGCCGATTCACGCCCTCAGAAGTGTTTCCCTGCAAGTGAATCCCGGTGAATTTGTCGGTATCCGCGGCCCGTCCGGGAGCGGGAAGTCAACGCTGATCAACATGATGACCGGGATTGACCGCCCCACATCAGGGGAAATTCTGATGGCCGGGCAATCGCTCAACGCCCTCAACGAAAACAAACTTGCACGCTGGCGAGGCAAACACATCGGGGTCATTTTCCAGTTTTTCCAACTGCTTCCGACGCTGACGACCATCGAAAACGTCATGCTCCCAATGGACTTCTGCAACGTATGGAAACCGCGCGAACGCCCAGAACGCGCAATGAACATCCTCGATCAGGTTGGCCTTGCCGATCAGGCGCACAAACTCCCCAACACCCTCTCTGGCGGGCAGCAGCAACGAGCAGCCATTGCTCGTGCCATGGCAAACGACCCCCCGCTCCTCATGGGCGACGAACCCACTGGCAACCTCGACAGCAAAACCTCCGACCGCGTCTTTGCTCTCTTTGAAGAACTTGTCACGCAAGGCAAAACCTTCGTCATGGTCACGCACGACGTTGCCCTCGCCCATCGCATCCCTCGCGTCATCGAAGTCCTCGACGGCGAATTGTTCGAAAGCAAGAATGGATTTATTACCTGATAGTAACTGCTCAGGCTAAGAGAGAATAGGCTAATCCCCTTGCCGGCTGAGTAGTCACACCTCAAAGGCACTATGAAAACCGCCCTCAACAAAATCTGGCGCGATCTGTGGCGCAACAAAGGCCGCACCCTGCTCGTGGTGATGTCTATCGCCGTGGGTGTACTCGCGGTCGGCATGATTATCACCAGCAACACGCTGATCAACCGTCAGCTTTCCCTATCCCACTCCAAATTCAACCAGTCTCATGTACAAATATACTTGTCTGGGGCCATTGATCAAGCTACCGTGGACCAACTCGCTCGTCTCCCTGAAGTTGAAGCTATTGAGGGCCGTCTCGAGTCTTCCATCCGATGGAAAACCGACCCGAACGGGGAGTGGCAGGATGGAACCCTCCGCGCCATTGACGACTACGAGAATCAGCAATTTGACCTGATCGATCTGGTTGAAGGAAATTGGCCCGAACGGGATTATGTTGCCGTCCCATTCAACCATATACAACCTTTCGGTCTGCCAACTGCTAGTGGTACGCTTTATTTCGAAATCAATGAACGTGAACGCGCGTACACGGTGGGTGGCGTCGTCCGCGACCCTGTCGAACTAAGTCCGCCCTTCACATTCAATGCTGCGTTTTATGTTACCCCCGAAGCTTTTAACCGGGTTGCAGGATACCAACTCTACACCCAACTCCGCCTCACTCTGCCCGAATACAGCGAAGCAAATGCCGAATTGGCTGTCAACGCCATCGAACGAAACCTTCGCCGGGTCGGGGTGGGTATTGGCTTCTGGCAAGCCTTTGACCCATCTAAACATTTCCTCCAACCGAGCGTGGATGGCATCAATCTGATTCTCACGATAATGGCAGTCGCCTCTCTGGGGTTGACCACCTTCCTCATCATTAACACAATGAATGCACTCATGGTTCAGCAAATCCCTCAGGTTGGGATTATGAAAATTGTAGGAGGACTTTCCCGCCAGATTGCAAGTATCTATTTGATTGGGGTTGCTATATATGGTATCTTGAGTTTGCTCATCGCGATCCCAATCGGTGCGATTGCCGGAGATGTCCTGTCCCGTTGGTTGCTAACCATTTTGAACGTGACTACCACCCCATTCGAGCTGCTTCCTCAGGCATTCATCCTGCAAATTGCCGTGGGGTTGCTAACACCTCTATTGGCGGCACTGTGGCCTGTGTTCCGAGGGGTTGCCATTCCTGTCGCCCGCGCGCTGTCCTCCTATGGCCTTGGACAGGGTCAATATGGAACCCGCATTTTGGATCGTATTCTTGGGAAGGTACGCGGCATCCCTCGACTAGCAGCCCTCACCCTGCGGAATACATTTCGCCGTCCTGGCCGTGTGGTTATGACCGAGATCACCCTCATCGTCGCAGGAGCCATCTTTATGATGGTGTTGACCACCTCCCATTCATTCAACCATACCATAGACAAAATCTTCTCCGGGTTTGGGTACGATGTTCTCATCGTTTTTGAGCAACCCCAACGCATTGACGAAATCATGCCGCTTGTTGCGTCCCGCCCCAACATCTCACGGGCAGAAATGTGGATATTCAACAACGGCTACACCCACACCCTGGAAGAAACCGCAGATGAGGATCGAGAAATCGTTCTGCGCGGCATCCCGACCAACACGCAATTGTTTGAACCTGAAATCGTTGCCGGACGCAACTTACTCGCCGAGGACGGTCATGCACTGCTTCTCAACCAAAAACTAGCTGCGGATATGGGCATCGGAGTCGGTGAGCAAATCATCATCAATCTCGACCCCTACGGAGATTCAACCTGGACAGTCGTGGGCCTGATTCTCGACCTGGGTGCTGGCCCCGATCAAAACTCCGCCTACATGTACAGGGATACCCTCAGCGCCGAAATGAACACAAATGGGCGCGCGAGCGTTGTCGAAGTTCGTGGAACAACCCAATCACTTGCAGCCCAACTTGCGATTGAAAAAGACCTCACAGACTTTTTCGAGTCGCGTGGCGTTGGGGTCGCATTTACCCAAACTGCCCAAGAAGTTCGGGACACGGCAAATGCCCAGTTCAATATCATCACTATCGTCCTCCTCATCATGACGGTTTTAATCGCCCTCGTTGGAAGTTTTGGTCTATCTGGGACGCTCTCGATCAACGTTATGGAACGCACCCGCGAAATTGGTGTGATGCGGGCGGTCGGTGCTTCCTCCTGGGATGTGAGTCGCGTCTTCGTTGGCGAAGGCATGATGTTAGGTCTTCTCAGTTGGGTGCAAGCGATTCCCCTGAGCGCCTTTGGGGCACAGATATTTGTAGATGTTCTGGGCGAGTTACTTGACTTCCCTTTTTCGTACTTATTTTCCACCCAGTCGGTTTGGCTGTGGTTTGGTATCGTCGTCATTTTATCCCTTATCGCAAGCTGGATGCCTGCTCGAAGAGCGACACGAATTAGTGTGCGGGAGAGTCTGGCTTACGAATAGCATTGACAAACATTATTGATATTGCATCAATGGTGTTGTGCACATATTATGTAAATTGTGGAGAAACACAAATGAAAAAACGAATCATAATACTGGCTGTTATTTTTACCATCCTTTTATCAGCCTGCGCGCAAGCCGCCGCAACGTCCGGAGCGGGTGAAGCTACCCAAGTCCCCGTCGTGGTGGATAATTTTGCCGTGGTCGCGGAAGGCCGCCTGGTTCCACGAGAGTCCGTGCAGCTATCATTCGTCACTGCTGGGCAGGTCACCGAAATCCTCTTCAAAGAGGGTGATGTCGTCAAAGCTGGAGACATCCTGGCCCACCTTGGTGACCGTGAACAGTTAGAAGCCGCTGTCGCCGCCGCAGAACTCGAACTTGCCGCCGCAGAACTGGAAAAAGATTCTGCCGAATCCGATCTGCTTGCCGCTCAACAAGCATTGAAGGCCATAAATGAAGACTGGCCTGCACAGGCCACCCTTGCCCAGGAGGCCCTCAAAGATGCCCGGCAACGCCAATACAACGCCGAGCGCAACCTGGGTTACCTGACGACGATTGCCGGTCAAGCAGATATTGATCTGGCTTTTACTCAAATGGTCCTTGCGAAAGATGCGCTGGAAAAAGCCCAGGATGACTTTGAACCCTATGAGAATAAATCTCCCGAAAACCTGGTCCGTGCCGCCCTTCAATCCAAGCTCGCCGAAGCCCAAAAAGCCTATGATGCGGCCGTCCGCAACTACAACGCCCTCACAGGTACAGCCAATGACTTCGACATCTCCCAGGCCGAAGCCGAGTTTGCTATTGCCAAGGCTCAACTCGAACAAGCGCAAGAAGATTATGATGAACTGATCGTTGGGCCTGACCCCGACGATATCGCCCTCGCAGAAACCCGTATCGCGGCCGCCGAAACCCGGATTGATACCGCCGAACAACGACTCTTGACCGGGCAGGCCAATCTCGCTGCCGCACAGGCCAACCTGGACAACCTCGACCTCGTCGCCACCATTAACGGCACGATTGTCACTCTCGACCTGATCGAAGGCCAGCAAATTCCCCCCGCCGAGCCCGCCATCCTGATCGCCGACTTTTCCGAATGGTACGTCGAAACTGACAACCTGACCGAAATAGAAGTTGTCAAAGTCGCCAACGGCCAGACCGTATCCATCATCCCCGATGCTCTCCCAGACGTAACTCTGATCGGCACGGTGGACTCCATCTCCGATGTGTTTGAAGAAAAACGCGGTGATATCACCTACACTGCCA
>DATDOR010000656.1:0-4077 GCA_035293165.1 Anaerolineales bacterium
AATGCCAGATTTTGGGATGTGAGTGGGGTGTACACCCCACTCACATCCCAAAATCTGGAGACCTCCCCACGGATTCCTAAAGAACCCAAATTCTAACTTCGTGTCGGGCATTATATCAGACCCTACGGGAACTTTCTAAACGGGCAAGACGTTCTAGGATAGAAATCGAGACAAATCCATCTCATTAATGAAAAGGAGCTAAAATGAAAACCCGCTTTATCTTTATATTGATAATCTTAACATTGATCATCGCTGCCTGCCAGCCTGCAACCCCTCTCCAGGGAACGCCATCGGATAACCAAAGCCCTGAGAACTCGGATGGGGTAGATAGCCAGCCTGTCGGGGAAGTTTTGGGAGAAGGCAACCAGTCTGGGCAAGAAGATTCTTCCAACACCGCGGATTTCCCCCGTCCGGAGGTGGTGTGGAACCATGATCCAGAGACATTGATCCTCTCTGGGACGTATTGTTGTGGGTTTACCACCCCGCTTGTTCCACTCAACTACATCCCTGATTTTCAGATTTGGGGAGATGGCCGGTATATTTGGGTTGAATACAGCAACAATGACACCATGCGCCATGTGCTGGAAGGAAAACTGAGTGAAGAGCAACTCACCTCCCTCCTTGAAAAAATTGTCAATGCTGGCTTCTTTGGCTGGGAGGACCGGTATGCAAACCAACTGGTCTCCGATCTGGCCGATCAATGCATGACCGTTCATCTGGAAAGCACGAGCAAAACCGTATGTGAATATTCCGAGGGCGCCCCTGAAACATTCCATTCTTTATACGACAGCCTGAAGGGAGGCAGCGGCGTGACCGGAACAGAATACACTCCCACAAGTGGTTACCTCACGGCCTTTGCCTATCCCACAGATGCCGCCCGACCTACCTCCGAAAACGATATTCTCTGGCCTGAGGATTCGTTCTTCCCATTGAGTGACGCGGTCGATCAAGGGGTATGGGTTGAGGGAGATGCCGTTCTCCTGGCCTGGCAAGCGGTCAATGCCGACCCGTGGAGTGCAACTGTGCGCCAGGGCGACACATTTTTCAGCGTAGCCCTGCAAGTCCCCGGCCTGAGCATGAACCAGCCCCCTGCAAAATAAGTAACTACTTAAGGTAGAGGAATCTCCGAAAAAAAGGTGTGGGTGGGGCTGTACAACCCCACCCACACTTTTTTTCGGGATACTTCCAAATTAAAAGCGATTCGTCAAAGCTACTGCGCCCCATAACGGCGCATCATCTCCTAACTCAGCAGGAACCACATCAAATTTCACCTCTGGCAGCGCGGTTGAACGGGCAACGCGGCGTACCTCCTGCCAAAACCATTCGCCCGATTTGGTCACGCCGCCGCCTAGAATAAACCGTTGTGGGTTGATCAGGTTCGCCGCGTTGCCGATCCCAACCCCCAATGCCCACGCAGATCGTTGCAGGAATTTCCAGGCAAATCTATCTCCCTGTGCAGCAGCTTCGGCGATCAATTTTGCCGTGACGCGAACGGGATTGCCTTCGGCCAGGGAAAATAGCACCCCGCCCTCGCCGGGTAGGGCAGGTACCCCCGACCGGGTTGCCAGTTCCGCGCGTGCGTCCTCCGCCATGTACGGGCCAGAGGCCAGCCGTTCGACACAGCCTCGTTTCCCACACAGGCAAAGGGGGCCATTCAGGTCAACGACCATATGGCCGATTTCTCCAGCCATTCCATCTGCCCCGCGCCAGGGCTGACCGTTTAATATCCAGCCGCCTCCCACCCCTGTACTCACAGTGATGTAACAGATATCCGAAAAGCCGCGTCCGGCCCCAAACCGGTGTTCCCCCAACGCAGCGACGTTGGCATCATTGTCCACATAAGCGTTCGCATTGAACTCCGTTTCCAGGATTGCTTTCAAAGGGATATTTTCCCAGCCCGGCACGTGATGGGAGAGCCGGACCGTGCCGGTTGGATAATCCACTGGCCCGCCAAAGCTGACGCCGATAGCAATGGGTTGTTCCCTAGACAGCAACTCGTGGGCCAGTGCAAACATCGCTTGCCTGTCATATTCCGCATCTGCGCCTGGTTGGGAAAAGATGCGCCGGATCGAGCGCCAGGTCGTTTTGCCAGGTTCAAGCGTCGCGGCAGATAGTTTTGTACCGCCAAAATCCAGTGCCAGGATCAGACCTGTCCCCATACTTTAAAATCCTTCAAAATAGAGCCCCCAATAAATTCGCACAATAATGAATTATCGGGGACAAACTGGCGGTTCATGGGAAGAAACCACTCCAATAGAGCAAGCAGGCGCTTGGCCTCAATAAACTCATGCGTGCCAAAGGGAACCTGCCGGAGCAACGGTTCAGCAAAGGGTTTAAGCGCAGAGAGTTCGTAGACCAGGGCAGAGTTGAAAATCACGTCGCAATTTTCCTGGTAAGGAAAGATGTTGCGTTTCTCGCCACGCGTGACCGATTCCCAGCGTTGGATTGTCTCCTGGGCCGTATAGCCGCGTTCACGGGCATCACGCACAATCCGCCGCAGCAGGCGCGTGTCTGTGGTGGACACGCGGTTGTATCTATCCAGGTTGAGCTGAGTCAGCGCGGAGATATAAATGCGAAAGGTTTCTTGGGCAGGAAGGTCGGGGAGCAATTCAGGATGCAGACCGTGAATTCCTTCCATGATGATGATCTGCCCTGTTTGAAGTTGAACGACATCGCCAGGCTCTTGATGGCCCAGACGAAAATTAAAACGAGGAAGTTGAATCCGTTCGCCAGCAATCAGGCGTTTTAAGTCATTTCCAAGCTGGACCCGGTCCAAAGCATAAATGGATTCAAAATCGTAATTCCCTGCTTCGTCGAGGGGCGTTCGTGAGCGCTCTACAAAATAATTGTCCATCTCTAATGGGAAAGGTGAGATGCCATGCGCGAGCAACTGCACAGAAAGGCGTTTCGAGGTGGTCGTTTTCCCTGAGGATGACGGCCCGGCAATCAAAATTATATGAATTTGTTCGCGCTGTGCAGCAATTTGGGCGGCAATTTCAGACAAATGTTGTTGGTGCCGCGCCTCTGCTACCAGGACAACTTCCCGGATTCTGTCTGCTAGAATCGCATCATTCAATGCGCCAGTGCTTTCAATCCCCAAAGTCTCTAACATATTTCCGTACCGTCGAAAGGCCGACAACATTTTGGGAAAATCAGACAGGGGAGAAATTTCAGTGGGTGTTCCTCGCCGGGGGAAACGGAGTGTAAACCCTCCGTCAACGAGTTCCAGATCAAACCATTTGACGTATCCCGTTGAAGGCAGCATATACCCGTGATGGTAGTCACAATGTCTGCCCAAACGATAAAGGATCAAAAAGTCTTTTTTCCGGTGGGTAAGTAGACGAACTTTATCATCGTGTCCCTTTTGTTTAAAATGCTCGATGGCATCTTGGAGCGGGATTTTTTCGCGAATCAGTGGCTCATCTCTGGCGGCAAAATTCTGCATCGAGGCCTTAAGCTGATTGATTTCTTCAAACGTTAAGGGTCCATGATCCGACACCTGACAAAAATATCCACCCGCAGCCACAGAGTGGTCAATCGTCAAGCAGGCACTGGGGAACAGGACTTCAAATGCGGCTTCCAGGATAAGTGTCAGGGTACGACGATAAATTCGCATCCCATCTTCATCTCGCATCGTTACAGGCTGGACGGCGCTCTCCATTTGGATGCAATAAGTCAGTTCTCTCAACTCGTTATTGACAATCGCCCCCACAATGGGCGCGTGTTTATATTCGGCTGAAATAGCCTGAAAAAATTCTCCGATAGAAGTCCCACGCGGCCCAGACAGCACCCGGCCATCCGGGAGATGGATTTCTACGTGTGAACGGGAGGAAATGAATTGAACAGCTTGATCTCTTGGCATGGTCTTTTCTCCAAATGGGGGAGTATTGTATCACCCTGCCCGAGACTTAAAAAATGCCCTCCAAGTACCTGGAGGGCATCCTTGCGTTTAAGCCAGACAAAGGTTATTTGAAGCCTTTCTCTCCTTGATGTCCTCTAAACTCAGGCTGAGGCAGAGGATTCTCCGAAAAAAAGGTGTGCGTGGGGGTGTACACCCCCACGCACACCTTTTTTTCG
>DATDOR010000657.1:0-9428 GCA_035293165.1 Anaerolineales bacterium
CTACCAGGAGTTCACAATATCAGGCGGCACCGATCCGCTCGTCGTTTCTTACGGATCCAGCCCCCCTGCCGAGGTGATCTTTGCCGAAATCCCCATCGAAACGCCGCCCACGGGAGCCATCACTGCCGATGGTACTTGCTACCGCCAGATCGAGTTCGTCGGTATCCTCGCCGGAACCGAAAACCGCGACCTCGCCGAAAAGTGGGTTGATTTCATGCTCTCGACCACCTTCCAGGAAGACATGCCGCTCAACATGTTCGTCTATCCGGTCAACGAAAACGCACAACTCGACGAAACCTTCGCGAAATTCGTCGCTATCCCTGACCACCCCTTCTTCCTCGACCCCGCCGATATCGCCGCTAAACGGGAACGCTGGATACAAGAATGGACAGACACCGTTCTCCGGTGATATTGGATATTTGGTATTGGATAATCCCTACCATCCAATATCTAATACCCATTCTCTTTCTCTCGCTCTTCTACTTTTATCCCCTTGCGCGTATTCTGGGGATCAGCCTGGCCCGGGCAGGGGGGGGCGAACAGACCCCAGGTGGAATCGCTGCCCCATTCGTCGACGCGCTCACCTCCCCCGCCACGCGCGGTATCATCTGGTTCACGATCTGGCAAGCGGTCGTTTCAACCATTCTTACCCTGCTTATCGGCTTGCCGGGGGCATACATCCTCGCCCGGTACGACTTCCAGGGCAAATCCATCTTCCGCGCCTTGACCGGCATCCCATTCGTCATGCCCACCCTTGTCGTCGCGGCAGGGTTCAACGCCCTGCTTGGCCCGACCGGGTGGGTGAACGTATTGCTCACAGATTGGTTTAACCTGTCCGCGCCTCCGATCCAATTCATCCAAACCCTCGGAGCCATCCTGATCGCCCATGTTTTCTACAACACGACCATTGTTCTACGTCTCGTCGGAGATTTTTGGACGCGGCTCGACCCCAGGTTGGTGAGTGGGGCCCGTATCCTCGGCGCGTCCCGGTGGGAAGCGTTTCGTCGTATCACCCTGCCCCTGCTCCTGCCCGCCATCACTGCTGCAGCCCTGCTGGTCTTCATCTTCGACTTCAGTTCCTTCGCCGTCATCCTCCTCCTTGGCGGTCCGAAATTCGCCACCCTTGAGACCGAAATCTATTACCAGACGACCGCGTTGTTCAATCTTCCCCTCGCCGCCGCCCTCTCGATCATCCAACTGCTCTGCACATTGGCGATGACGGTTATCTACACCCGCCTCTCCACCCGCATCGCCCGCCCGCTTAAACAACGTTCGTCATTGGTGACAATGAAAAAAATCCCTCCGCTTCTTAATATCATTGCGAGGGAGCGCAGCGACAGAAGCAATCTCCCTCTCAGTAGGGGGATTGCTTCGCCGTCCAAAGCGATGGCCGATGGGTACATCGGCGCTCGCAATGACAGCTTACAAGGATTCACCATCCGCCTCACCCTCGCCGCGATCCTCCTCCTCACCACCGCCCCCCTCCTCGCCCTCGCGGCGCGCTCCTTCGTCAACCTCGCTCCTGAACGCACGCGCACCGGGGAACTGGAGCGCGGCCTGACCCTGGTCTTTTACCGTGCCCTGGCTGAAAACCCTACCCAATCCATCATCAGCGCCCCGCCCACGACCGCCCTCACCATTTCACTCGGATATGCGACTGCGACCGTGATCCTGTCCCTCACGCTAGGATTGCCTACTGCCTGGGCACTCGTCCGTAACCGGGCTTCTCTTATTAACCGTTTTCTCGACCCAATCTTAATGCTACCCCTCGGCACATCGGCGGTTACATTGGGTCTGGGATTCATCGTGGCGTTGAACCGACCCCCGCTCGATTTGCGCGCGTCCCCGCTGTTGATCCCGCTCGCGCACACGCTGGTCGCGTTCCCGTTCGTCGTCCGCAGTTTGACGCCGGCGTTGCAGAGCATCCAACCCCGTCTAAGGCAGGCTGCGGCGGTGCTGGGAGCCGCGCCCGCGCAGGTGATCCGGTTCGTGGATTTACCGTTGGTGGGCCGCGCCCTGCTCGTCGCGGCGACGTTTGCGTTTACGATTTCTTTGGGGGAGTTCGGCGCGACCGCCCTGATCGCACGCCCGGAATACCCAACCGTTCCGGTAACGATTTACCGTCTGCTGGGGCGTCCCGGCGCGCTGAACTACGGTCAGGGATTGGCACTGAGTACGATTTTGATGCTAGTGACGACGGGGGGGATGCTGGCGATTGAGCGGTTAAGGGTAGGGGAGGGGGAAGCGTTTTAAGCCGCTTGCTGAGTCAGGCGCGCAAAGGAGGTGGTGAGTTGTTTCGTGAGCGCTGCGGGCAGAGCAAGGAGAAGGAAATATTCCGCCGGGAACAAGTAATCTTCTCCGCTTTCGTCAATGACGCGTACGTCGTCCTCGGCCTCTGCTTCTTCGTCGGGAATGATGCGGTAGATTTTATGGAGTTCTAGAGAAGCAGGGTAATCTTTGTTATTGATACAAATTGCAAATTTGGGGAACTTGTTTTTGGTAGCCATTTCTAATCCAAATATCTTTTGCGCTTAAATTCTTTTCGGCCTATTCCATGGGCTTCATACCAATGAATTTCGGCTTTACGAATCCGTCCATTTAGAAAACGAATCATTGCAATCCCTTTGAGTTTTCTCCAGTGTCCTTCGCCATATTGTTTTCGCAAACGTTTGAGTTCATCAATGCTGTTGCCAATTGCGATGGTTTCGATTTCGGTAATTGCACTGATGATTTCGAAGTTCATTGTGCTTTGATTTTATCATGAACAGGAATAATTTCGTTTTGTATGCTATGCTTGGGGGATGACACACATTGAGACTTTAAGGTCCGTTGTTGCAAAGTTTCTCCGTCTCCCTATTACCAACATCACCATTTCACTCCGCCCTCCTCTCTCGCACCAAAGCAACCGCTTATACGACGTGTATGTGGATGGGCGGCACTTGATTTTAAAGGAGTTCCTCAAACCGGAGGAGTTCAGCTCATCCCCCGAACGGGAATACCGCGCGCTCAAGTTGCTCGCCCCACTGGACATTGCCCCCCAGCCTGTCTTTTACCAACCCCAAACATCTGACCTGAACCCCATCGTGATCTACGAATTCATGGATGGGGTGATGTGGGATCGCACACCGCCCAGCGCCGCACAGCTTGCCCAACTCGCTGAACTTTGGCTGAATATACACCGTGTACAAGACGACAATCTTTGGATTTCGCGTGGGTATGGCAATTACGACGATCTGGCAGAGCGGTTCAACGCGCGGTTTCAGATATATGCTCAGTGGGCCGCCGATCACTTCCCGGCGGGGTTGGGGGCGGTAGAAATCTGGCGCGGTTTTCTAGAACGCTGTCTGGAAGTCAATCTCCGGATCAACGCAATGGATCGGATGGAAGTCTTCTGCCGGGCAGACCCGCGCTTCGCGAACGTCATCCAGCGCCCAGATGGACGGCTGGGGATGGTGGATTGGGAAGACAGCGGCCTGCGCGACCCGGCGATGGACATTGCCGATATGATGAACCACCCCAATCAGGAAGATTTGATTTCAGAGGCAGACTGGCAGGGATTTTTAAAGCCGTATCTGGCCAAACGGCAACTGCTCGATCCGGGGATCATGGATCGGGTGCATTTGTACCGGTTTCTGTTTCCGATGTTCAATTTTTCCGGCTTGTTAGGATACGGGATTGCGATGGCGAATGCGGGAAAACCTGATGGGTGGCAAATCAATGAGATGCCCGCCAATGACCGTTTGCAGCGGTTTCTAGCCCGGTGTCTCGCCTGGCCGGAGGTGGATTTTGAAAAGGAACTGGAGCAGGCGCAGGAATTTATGTTTTTCCCCTGATTGACGGACAAAACTCATAAAAAGAGTGTAATCGCATCAATGCTTGCCCTGGGGCGTGCATCTTGCGGTTTGGAAGCCGAGACGGGTTCCGGGTCTGGGCCTGGGACTAACCGGGAAAAACGGAGTAAGAAACGGTGGTTGGTTAGGGCATACTCGACCCACCGCCAGCCGAGTTTGAAATAGCTCAAGCCGCGTTGCCAATGACTGTCAACCATCCGACGCCACCCCAGGGTGACCACACTGACCCTGGTGCTAACCAGGCACAAAGTGACTGTCGCCAGAAGAAGACACAGGCATGTCAGGGCCAGCACCTCGCAGAGCAGACTGCTTTCGAGTTGGAAACCGTTGGATTTATCGTCCAGGAAATTTTCTTCGAGAACAAAACGCAGGCCATACTCATCGAATTCGTGGATTGCTTCACCCGAATGCGAAACCACCAGTTCAAGTCGCGCAATAAACGAAACAAACGGAGAGGCACGAAGCCTCGGTCAGCCAAAAACAGCACATGTGCAGTAGTGGGCAGTAAATCGGCAGCCCTGTCTTCTCATCCCTCGCCTCCTTGCCAACGGATATAGACAGTGGGATAATACCCGACTCGTAATCTATTCCTGAGTTATTTTTAATCCTGGCAGACAGCTTCCAGGCGGCACGCACAGCGATCTTTGATTCCTTTTGATGCGCCCGACCCGTCACAAAGAGCTTGCCTGTCATTTTTTTTTGTCTATTCCAAGGAGTTTTTTATGAACATCGCTGAGGCCATTGCCTCTGAAATTTCAACAACTGAATACACCTTAGAAACCCCGGCGTCAAACATTCATCGCCGTAGTCTCCCCATCGGGTTTTTGCACAAATGGAAAACATGGGTCGTTGGCAACCCGCTGAACACGGCAGACGCACCCCATCAAACTATTGGGAAAACCGTGGGCCTAGCAGTGTTTGCGTCCGACGCACTCTCTTCGACGGCGTATGCCACGCAGGAAATTCTCTTCGTTTTAGCCGCTGCTGGGACGATTGCGTTTGGTTATGCGTTTCCGATCTCGATTGCCATCGTCACCTTGCTGGCAATTGTCACCATCTCCTACCAGCAGACCATCCACGCTTATCCGGGCGGGGGCGGCGCGTACATTGTTGCCCGTGACAACCTGGGCGAACTTCCCGCGCAAATCGCCGGGGCCGCGCTGCTGATGGATTACATCCTGACCGTCTCGGTGTCGGTTTCGTCCGGGGTGGCTCAGATCGCTTCGGCCTACCCGGTGCTGCTCCCCGTCCGGGCGCTAATCGCAGTGGCGATGGTGACGATCATCATGTGGATCAACTTGCGTGGGGTAAAGGAATCGGGCACGATTTTTGCCATCCCCACCTATTTCTTCCTGGGAACGATGGTGTTTACCCTGGTCATTGGCTTTTTCCGGTATCTGACCGGAGGGCTAGGGATGGTTGAGAATGCCCCCGCTCTTTTGACAGAAACAACAAAGGGGATTTCCCTCTTTTTGATCCTCCATGCGTTTGCAAATGGCACGACCGCTCTGACCGGGGTGGAAGCCATCTCGAATGGCACCACTGCCTTCAAGGAACCGCGTAGCCGGAACGCAGGGATTACGCTGATCTGGATGTCCGTGATTTTGGGGACTCTCTTTTTGGGAATTACCTACCTGTCCGGGCAAACCGGTGTGATCCCGTCGGAGGATGAGACGGTCATCTCCCAATTCGCCCGCACGGTTTTTGACAGCCGAGGGGGGATGTATCTGATCGTAGTCAGTGCTACGACTCTGATCTTGATCATGGCCGCGAACACTGCATTCGCAGACTTTCCCCGGTTGGGAGCGTTGCAAGCAGGGGATGGGTTCCTGCCCCGCCAGTTGACGTACAAAGGCAGCCGGTTGGTGTACTCGCGCGGGATTATTACCCTGGCTGTGATCGCTTCGTTGCTGATCTTGCTTTTCAACGCGAGTGTCACCCGTTTGATCCCATTGTACGCAATTGGTGTTTTCCTGTCGTTTACCCTGTCCCAGTCTGGGATGGCGATTCGCTGGCGGAAGATCGGGCGTCTGCAACCCGATGAAGAATTGAAGGAAACTGGGTCAGTTTTGCGGCACGATCCCAAATGGCGCGGCAAGATGCTCATCAACGGGTTTGGCGCGGCCTGTACTGCAATCGTCATGCTCATCTTTGCAGTAACGAAATTTGCCGAGGGAGCATGGGTGATCTTAATTTTGATCCCCTCCCTGGTGTTGATTGTTTTCCAGGTACACAGCCACTACAAGAACTTAGCCCATTCACTGACTTTGGAGGATTATGAGCACCCGGAAAGTAGCGTGATCAAGCATAAGGTCATTGTGCCGATTGCAACTGTGCATCGCGGGACATTGGAGGCTCTCCGGTATGCGCGGAACATTTCGGACAATGTGACGGCAGTACATGTCAGTCTGAACCCAGAAGAAGACCATAAAGTTGAGGAGAAATGGAAAAGATGGGGACAGGGGCTACCGTTGATTCTCCTCGATTCCCCTTACCGGCAACTGTACACGCCTTTGTTATCGTACATCCGCGAACAAATCGAACAGCGTGAGCCCAATGAGGTGATCACCGTTGTTCTTCCTGAGTTCATCACTCGCCGTTGGTGGGAACGGTTTTTACACTGGCACACCGCGGACTTGTTACGGCGGTTATTCATTGAAGAGCCTGGAGTGGTGATTATCGAAGTGCCTTATCAAGTCGGATAGGGGAATAATTTCGTAACGGCGTTCTGGATCAGGACGCTGTTACTTTTTTGGGGATTTGGCAAATTGCCTTACTTTTCATTACAATGAGGGCGATGAAGATACCAACTTTCGCTCAAGCGCAAACCTATCTAACGGAGGCCGAAAATCGTAACCCCGGCCCGTGGGTTGCCCACTCCGCCCGGGTTGCAGAGGCCGCGCGGGCAATCGCGGTTCACCACTCTGGCCTGGACGGAGACGCGGCCTACATCCTCGGCCTGTTGCACGATATTGGCCGACGCGAGGGGGTAACCGGAATGCGGCATGTGTACGACGGGTACAAATTCCTGCTCAATGATGGGTATTTCGACGCCGCCCGGATTGCCTTGACCCATTCCTTTCCCATCCCGAACGTATATGCAGGGTCGAGCAAGTGGGACGCCACCGAGGACGAAATACAAGAGGTACAGGTTTTTCTGGACACTCATCCGTTCGATGACTATGACCGGCTGTTCCAGCTATGCGATTCACTTGCCCTGCCAAATGGGTTTTGCTTGATTGAAAAACGATTGATGGACGTTCTTATGCGCTACAAGATTTTCAACGAGCACACAATTCCGAAATGGCAGACGATATTAGACATCAAGAGATCGTTCGATAAGGTGATTGGACAAAACATTTACAGTCTCCTGCCCGGCGTGGTAGAGACGACTTTTGGGTTTTAGTCATGTTTCTCTTTCTCTCCAAATTTCTCCCTATTTTTGTTTACCCACTCAGCCTCGCGGCGATTCTTCTCGCATTGGTTTTTATTTTCCGCAAGCCGAAATGGCGCAAGCGGTTTTTGGCCGCAGGCGTACTCTTGATCTGGCTCGGCGGGAATGGTTGGTTAACAAATGCGCTGGTGAAATCGCTTGAGTGGCAATATCTCCCTCCTGACGAAATCCCACATGCGGATGCAATTGTGGTCTTGGGCGGGGGCACACAACCCCAACAATATCCCCGCCCCAGCGCGGAGGTGGATGGAGCAGGCGACCGGGTGATCTACGGCGCGCGACTCTACCGTGAAGGGAAAGCCCCTCTCGTTTTAGTGACGGGCGGACGTTTGCCCTGGTCATTCGTCAAAAAGGCGGCTGCGACGGAAATGAAGGATTTGTTGAGTTTCTTGGGCGTGCCGGAAGAGGTGATCATCCTCGAAGAAAAGTCAGCCAATACATACGAAAACGCCGTTTTTACGAAAGAAATCCTGGAACCGATGGGCATCAACCGGATTTTGCTGGTGACTTCGGCAATGCACATGCCCCGCTCGGTGGCGATTTTTAAGGGACAAGGATTTGAGGTGATCCCTGCACCGACGGACTTCAACATCACCGAGCCTGATGAGAAACTACCGTTCAGCCAGGTCTGGCCGAATTATCTATTTGGATTGTTTCCCAGCGCGCACAATCTGAGCGAGACGACAGATGCGCTGAAGGAGTATTTGGGGATTTTGACGTATTGGGCGCGGGGGTGGTTGTGAAACGTAGAATGTAGAGCCTAGAGCGTAAGGGTTTCGTTCTACGTTCTACGTTTTTTCCTTGAAATAATCTTCAGGATACGGCGCGACAAGAGGGTGTTCGTCGCGGATGGCAACATGAAGGACGGTGTCGCCTTCATAGTGGTAGATACCATGAGCGCGGCCGATAACAAAGCCGTCATGTTCGGCGCGGAGGACGCCCTCGCCAACAGGGCGGCCCCATACGTCCACCAGTTCAGCAAGAACTTCGCCTGCGTGGAAGATATCCCCGGCTTCGACGCGAGAGAGGACAATGCAGGTGTAAGGGACGCGTACGCTTTCGGTCCGGCGGGCGCGGTACCCCGGTTGGGCCAGTTTGATGCCTGTGATGGGTTCCATCTCCCCGTCTAACATCCCGGCCCAGCGCAGCACGTTACGTGTGCCTGCAACCGCAGCGCGGACGATGTCAGGATCAGGTGTCAATCCCGTGCCGAGTTCAACCGTGAATCCGGGGATTTTGCCGGCAAGGAGGGCTGCACCCGAGGTGGAGCGGTGAAGATCGAGGTCAACATATTTTTCAGCAGGGAATTCGACGACGATGGTGTGGCCGTAGGCTTCAAGCATTTCCTGTTGTTTGGCGAGCAGGGTCTCCGCATCGGATTTGTTTTTCTCGGCGTCCACATCGGCGCGGTAGAGCACACGGTCCTGGAAGGAGAAGGAGAGTGAACCGATCCAGGCGTTGTGGTAGTCGATTAAGTAACATCCGTTACCGTAGTCAACCGAAGCCGTGATTTCAGCGAAAAGGCGTTCGTAGGCGCGTTCGAGGCTGAACGGGGGGTGTTTTTCGGGGTCCTTCTTTTTGAAAGGTTTACCATCGGGCCAGAGGCGGTTGGGGTTGATATCCACATGGTAAGGGATGTAGGACTTGGTGCGCAGACCTGCCGGGGTGAGGGCGGGGATGGCAACGATGGCGCCTTTGAGTTGATCCACAAGTTCCTGGGTAAGGAGGCGGTAAAGGACGGAGGGGCCAGCATGTTCAGGACCGTGAATCCCGGCGGTGAGCCAGATGGTCGGGCCGTCTGCTTTACCTTGCGCGAGGATGACGGGAAGGAATTCGGTACTTCCGGTAGGATGGTTGAGGGCGTCCCAGCCGCCGTATTGAAGCGTGCCGGGGGAGGTGGTGGCAGTGCCGAGGGTGATGGGGGTCATAGTGAATGGTTAATTGTCAATTGTCAATTGCTAATGGCTGGTGGTTCCAGATGTAACCGTTCACTTAGGAATGAGAATTAAATAATTGTCTGGGTCGGGATCGCGCGATAGTTCCACTGAGGCAGCACTTCGTCAAAGATGATCTGCATCTTCGTTTTGAAATCTTCGGCCACCTTCCGCCCGGTTTGATAGACC
>DATDOR010000658.1:0-2846 GCA_035293165.1 Anaerolineales bacterium
CAGGGGCGGGGATGGCGTTGATTGTGATTGTCGCTGGAGTGTTGTCCGGCACTGTTGGCCTGCTCGGCTATCTTTTCCCGGCTGTCCGCAATGCAGAAGACTTGCTTCCCGATCACAAGCAGGACGCTGTATCAGAACCCGCTGAACAACAGCCTTCTGAGTCCCTTGAAGGAGCACCTGTATAGGAGCCTGACGGGACATATCCAGTTTTGTAACTACTCAGCCAGAGTAAGATGTGGCCAAAAAAAGTTTGCAACCCCCCGCGTAAACTTGAACGCGTTGTCAAGAAGATGGCGCCAGACCTGCTCCAGCATCTCCAGGTCAGCTTCCGCGTCAGGCAGGTTGCTAATCTTGATTTCAATTTGCCGCCCGACACGTTCGGGTTCAAACGCTTCCAAAACTTGATGCACCAATGCGAACATATCCAAGGGCTTTTTCCGCAGGGTTTGCCGCCCCAGGCGGGTGAAGGCCAGGAGTTCGTCAATCATCTGCCCCATGCGTTGTGCGCCGTAGTTCACCCGGTTCAGGTAGTGTTGACCTTTTTCGTCCAGTTGCCCGATGTGTTCTTCTTCGAGCATGCGGGAAAAGCCAATCATGGCGCGGGCAGGGGCGCGCAGGTCGTGGGCAACGGTATAGGAGAGTTTTGCTTCATGATTCCTCTTTTCAGTTAGCCCAATGCAAAAAAGAATGTTGCGCTTTTATCTACTTCGGCTTCTGCTCTTCTAGTTCAGGCGCCAGGTCTTCGGTCACCTGGAGGGTGAGCGCGACGGGGCTGGAACGTGTCTATATTATGTTTTGGTCAACAGTAGTATGAACACCCGAAAAAAAGGTGTGTTTGGGGGTGTACACCCCCAAACACACCTTTTTTTCGGGAATCTCGTTGTTCACACTTTCGTTGACGAATACAAACGTGTCTATATTATCCCATTAAGCCCGGCTTATTCAAACAAGCGGGGATCAATGAAATTAGCCAGCTATTTTGACTCCATATTATTTGGGGGACAAGGGATTGACTCCGGCTTCAATTCTGTGTACAATCATACAAAGATACAATTATACAATAATACAATGAGACAATCTGCAATGAAAGGATTTGAACTTCAGCTGGACTTTCGATCCGGGGATCCCATCTATGAACAACTGGCCTCCCAGATCAAACATATGATTGCTACCGGAGAACTTCAACCAGGGGACCAACTTCCCACTGTCCGGCAGGTCGCCGCCGACTTACGGGTGAACTTCAACACCGTGGCCCGCGCCTACCGCCTGCTGGATGAAGCCGGAATGATCTCCACCCAACATGGGCGCGGTACCTACATTCTCGAACCACCCTCGCCCGAGGCCAGCGAGAAATTACGCCACGAAGACCTCGAACGCATGACCAGCCGGTATATCAATGGAGCCTTTGAACTGGGCTTCACCCCAGAAGAAGTCCAAACTTTATTTGAAGAAAAAATGCTCGAATGGCGCACCAATGGAACGCCAGCGACCCATTCGGAATAATCTCGAAAGGAGTAAAAAAAATGACCGCCAACACCTTATACCTCTCTCGCACCCTAAAAAACCAGGCAACTCAAAACACCTTCAACATCCGTATCAATGCCGTTGCAGGCACACTCGCAACTGTCCTGGTTTTGATATGCGTCGTCGGCACTGCCATCATGGCAGAAAACAATGTTAATGATCTCCTGATCACCGGATATCTCATCATCACCATCCTGCTTGCGCTATACGTAATGTTTGGGTTGAAAATTGCCAACCAATGGGAAAAAGCCGTCGTCTTGCGCCTCGGCAAATTCCACGGGCTGCAAGGGCCTGGCCTGTTCTGGATCATCCCCATCGTAGACAGCGTGACTGAATGGATCGATCACCGGGTCATGGTCTCCCCCTTCAGCGCGGAGAAAACCCTCACGAAAGACACTGTTCCGGTGGACGTAGACGCCGTCTTGTTTTGGGTGGTCTGGGATGCGGAAAAAGCCGCCCTCGAAGTCGAAAATTACCGCACCGCCATCACCTGGGCTGCCCAGACTGCACTGCGCGAAGTGATCGGGGTCCTCAACCTGGCCGACATCCTGATTGGGCGGGCAAAGATGGACAAAGATTTGCAGAAGATCATTGACGAGCGCACAACCCCTTGGGGCGTCAGCGTCCAGTCCGTCGAAATCCGCGACATCGTAATCCCCCAAGAGTTGGAGGATGCGATGTCCCGACAAGCCCAGGCCGAACGGGAACGCCAGGCCCGCGTCATCCTCGGTGAATCCGAAAAGCAAATCGCCCAATCGTTTGCCGATGCCTCACAAGCCTACCGGGACAACCCTACCGCGCTTCACCTCCGTGCGATGAATATGCTCTTTGAAGGGCTGAAGGAAAAAGGCGCTCTCGTCATCGTCCCTAGCAGCGCCGTAGACACGATGAACCTGGGCGGCCTGAGCGGCACGATTGCCCTCGCCCAGCAGGTACAAAACGCCTCTGACAATTAACTTTCCTCCCTCTCTTCCCCTCGGCTCTTTGGGAATCGGCGGGGAGGCAACCACGGCAAATCCCAAAGAGCCTCTTCCCCTCCTGCAGAGGGGAAGGGGCGGGGTTACCCAAAGGAGAAAACAAAATGTCCGGCGCACATATTGTAGCCCACGCAGCCGCTGAAAGAAGAAGGCAACAACAAGAAGAAGAGGAACGCATGACTAGCTATAACCCTAACGATCTAAACCAAGATTGGGAATTTAAAATTGTCCGCAGTGCGACCAACCAATTCAAGAAACCGGATGTGTTCCAGCAAATGGTCGAAGAAGAATCACTTTCGGGCTGGCAATTGCTTGAAAAACTCGACAATGGCCGCGTAAGGTTCA
>DATDOR010000659.1:0-4287 GCA_035293165.1 Anaerolineales bacterium
ATCTACCAAAGGTGGCTTATATATTTGCGGTGTTATCTACCAAACACGAGCCGATAATAGGGGAGCCGATCTTATATGGCAGTAATATTGATAAAACTTTACCTACAGTGATACATCCAAACGAGGTTTTAGACGGCGCCATCATCAGTCCCTATAGAGCCGCTGGTATAGAGACGTATGTCATCCAAAACCATCCGATAATTAAAGAGCTTTATCGAAGGCACGGGAAGGACTTGTGTTTTACCGGCGTTATCATTACGACGGCACCCGACAGCGAATACGAGTATGAGCGGGCAGCAACCATGGTAGCTAACATAGCCAAGCGTATTTTCGGAGCGGATGGAGTGGTCTTGAACAAGACTGGAATGGGAGCCGAGGAGATAGTCCCTGCCCGGACCGCCGAAAGATGTGAGGAACTTGGGGTGAAAACTGCTTATGCCATGTATCTTCATGGAGCGGATCAGAGTGATACCGGTTCAGGTGCTGATACTTTGTTTAATATGCGCGGGGTGGACGCCATAGTTAATATGGGGACCACGTATATGAAACATAAATTACCGGCTGTTGACAGGATTATTGGAGACCCTGTTTTCCTGCCTGGGGGAATTCCTGTAAACGGTGACATCGAGGTGACGGTTTCGGAAATCAAAGGTGCGTTGAGTCAGTTGGGATATTCAAGAATAACCGCGGTTCGGCACTAGCATATCTGGCGAAATTTGAAATACAGGGGGTGGCAAAATGCAAACGCGAGTTATCCGGGTCGTACACTATTTGAACCAGTTTTTTGGTGGAGTCGGTGGGGAAAATAAAGCGGATGTGGGGCCTCAGGTCAGGAACGGGCCTGTAGGACCGGGGAGAGCTCTCCAGAGCGCGCTGGGCGGTCAGGGGGAGGTAGTGGCCACCGTGATTTGTGGCGACAACTACTTTGCCGAGAAAATGGAGGGAGCATCCGAGGAAGTGATTCAGTTGCTCAGGTCCCATCGAGCGGATGTGTTGATAGCAGGCCCGGCGTTTGATGCAGGTCGTTATGGCATCGCTTGCGGTGCTGTATGCAAGGCGGTGGAAAACAAGCTTGGGATTCCAGCGGTTACCGGAATGCACGAAGAAAATCCAGGGGTGGATCTTTTTTCGAGGAATGTGTATATCGTAAAGACAGCAGAGACGGTCGCGGGAATGGCCGAGGCGATTTCCAGGATGGTGGGTTTGGCGTTGAAACTTGCCACTCATCAGGATGCAGGCAGGCCGTCCGAGGGAGGATATTTCTCGCGTGGTTTATTAATCAATATGATGGCGGAGAAAACTGGCGCTGAACGGGTTGTTTCCATGTTATTGGCAAAGCTTGAGGGAGAAACTTTTGAATCGGAGGTTACTCTTCCGAAATACGATCGGATAGAGCCTGCACCCAGGATTAAGGATATCAGCTCAGCAACGATAGCCTTGGTAACAGATGGCGGGTTGGTGCCTAAAGGTAATCCCGACAGAATTGAACAAAGGCATGCGACCCGGTTTGGTGCGTACAGCATCAATTTGGTCGATCCTCTTAACCGCGATGGTTACGAAGTAAATCATGGTGGATACGATGCAGTTTTTGTCAATGAAGATCCTAACCGCCTTCTTCCCGTAGATGTTATGAGGGATCTGGAAAAAGAAGGCGTAATTGGAAAACTTCATGGCACGTTCTACAGTACTTCGGGCCTGGCCAGTGTCGTGAAGAGCAGCGAAAAGATGGGGAAAGGTATCGCCGAGCAGCTCAAGGCAGGAGGGGTGTCGGGGGCTATCCTGACCTCCACCTGAGGAACCAGTACACGCTGCGGTGCAGCGTTAGTTAAGGAATTGGAACGAGCTGGAATACCCAGTGCTCACGTATGTTCCATCACGTCTGTGGCCCAAACGTTGGGTTCAAACCGGATCATACCTGCCCCGCGAGTCGGTATTCCCATGGGAGACAGGGATCTGGATCCCAAAGCGGAAAAGGCATTAAGACGCGCTATCGTTGAGGGGGCTCTTGAAGCGTTGCAGACGGAGATCAAAGAGCAGAAGCTTTTCCCGCCACACGTATAGAGTCGTGACGGTCACACCGCCTGCCGGAATTCAAGGGGTTAGCGTTGAGCAAGCCGCTTTTTTGCGGGGCTGCCGTTCGCCGGACTATCTTTGAGAGGGCTCAATGGTCCACGGGATAGTAAAGGCAGACGGGCCCTTTACCATTTGTTGACGTACGTAAGCTTCCCTGGTGTTCACTCGGACGTAGGGGGCCTCGCGGCCGGGTTCCTTGATAATCATGTTGTCCCCCGCCACGGAAGCGGAGAAGACTTGGGTGCTGCCAGACACCGTGGCTTCGATTTGCGCGTGGCCATTTCCCAACGCCTGCCATTTGCACGGCGATGTCCCCTCCGCGCCCGCCCGGATCTGGCAGGTGCCATTCCCGAAAAATTCCACCGTCCTTGCGCCAAACCGGGTCGGCGAATAGCTCGTCCAGGTTCCCGCAATCTGCTCGTCAGCCTTGGCACTGAGGTTGATTACCCCCGCAATACTGCCGCTCTCCGTGGAGACCAGGGCAACGGCCATCAGCGATGCGATGATGAGTTCTGGAATGGGGATGTTCATGGTTTTAACCGACTACTCGACCCAGTCTCCTGCGCCGTGCGACGAATCCCATCAGGCCCAGACCCGCCAGCATCATCGCGTAGGTTTCGGGCTCCGGAATCGGGACGGTGGCCGTCGACAAGGTAACAGATCCGGAATATCCGCCCGCGAAAAGGGCTGTACCGGAGACATTAAGGGTGTAATTCCCAGCCACCAAAGAAGTTGGCGTCGAGTTCGTCAACCACGGGGCCGTAACCATCAAGGTTGGCGTTGAATTAAAAACTTGCGCATTCAGGGAACTAAAGCCACCGAACCAGGTGCCCACATCCTGGAGAGTGATTTGGGAAGCAGAGCCGACCGTGAAAGTGTAATCGTCCGAGAAAACACCGGCCGCAGGAACTGCGCTGTACCACGAAGCGGTTTGGTCGGGACCGGAAGGAACAAAAGTCAAAGGAGTCGCCGCGCCGGCCCGGCCGGGAATCGCCAACACCGCCGCAAAGGCAATCGAGGCGAGAAGGGTAATCCAAGCGTTTCTCAGCAAGTGCCGTCTGGGATCCACGTTTGTTTCCTTTGCCCTAAAATGTTGAGGAGTGTGACTTCCAGCACACGCCAGGCAAAGATACGTCAAGCCGGCTGTAATTTCTGTGACTTTAGGCACACTACAACTAGAAAACGTGACTTTTTCCACACGCCGGGCTGTGATTTTAGTCACATAACGGACCGTGACATAATTCACAAAAAGGCGGTTTTCCGGGCCGCGCCTGAACGCCGTTAACAGTATCCCCGGCCCGGAATCCTGACCAATCGTTGATTTTGGTCAAGGGGCGGCGAAGCGCTCCGTTTCAAAGTTACGAGATTACAAGAGGTTTTTGCGTCGTGCGTGGGTGCCGATTTTCTTTCCCGATAGGAGAACAACATGTTCAAGCATATTCTGCTGCCGACCGATGGTTCGGAGCTTTCCGACAAAGTTGCGAAACAGGCGATCACGATGGCCAAGGGGGTTGGCGCAAAAATCACGGCGATCCACGTGATGCCGGATTACGACAAGTATGTGAGCGAGCGTTATCTCGTGCCGGCGGCGATGGCTGCGCCGGTGAAAACGAAGTACCGGGAGGAAGCTGCTGCGATTTCGACGGAGATCCTGGATAAAGTGTGTTCCGCGGCGGCTGCTGCCGGAGTCGAATGCGCGCCGGTTTCGGTTATTGACGACTCACCGCACGAGGCAATTATCAGACAGGCGACGCAGTCCGGGTGCGACGTGATCATAATGGCGTCCCACGGCAGGAACGGTTTGCAGAGCCTGTTGCTCGGCAGTGAAACCCAGAAAGTGCTGGTCCACAGCAGGATCCCTGTGTTGGTGTGCCGCTAGGCGGCGCGCGATCACTTCGAGTACGTCTCGACGCGCCGCGGCGGATTGCCGATCTCGGCGAGCCGCCCGTCCTCGGCCATGATTTCCACGAAATTCTCCAGCGCGTGAAGCATGGGGGGCATCCCGAAATTGACGCACGTCTGAAGTATCACTTCCATGACTTCGCGCGGCGATGCCCCGTTGCGCATGGCACCGCGCATATGTCCGCGCGCCTGCGTGGCTTCGCCCACCGCCAGGCAGTCGCCCACCATGCACAGCAGGCGCGTCTTGTCATCGACGATGCCGCGCGAGTACATGCCCTGGTAGCAGAACTTCACCCACAGGCCGGCGAACTC
>DATDOR010000660.1:0-6388 GCA_035293165.1 Anaerolineales bacterium
ATCCGGCCAGTGCTCAGGTGTTGCCGGTACGACGGTGATAAGACTCGGATCGGATAGTTGAACGTCCATCAAGCTTCTAGCAATTGCTGATTGTAACTACTCAGCCCAAAGAAGATATGAATGGAATTTTATCACGGTACAAACAAGTGCGCCCCACTGGCAAACGGCGTTTGCTCGAAGTGGGGCGCACCCGAACCTTGACGCCTGAAATCCCGACTCGCTCAGGCCAGGCACCATCCGTACCGCTTGCCCAACCCCTCCCACAGTTTTTGTTGAGCCTTCTCTGGCAGGCCGAACGAAGTGATCTCCGCTTCCAACCGCTCCTGCGTCCCATGTCCGGCCAGGTAGCCATTTACCCGTGCAGCCGCGGTCGAATTCACAATTTCTTTAAAATCAGGATAAATCTCGAAGAATGTATCCAACAACGCAGGGTATCCTCGCAGGCTGAACTTTTGATGATAGTCCTCAGCCAGCGTAAAAATACTGGCAGGCAAAATTTGCGTCGTCACTGGGGCAGCCAGTCCTTTGACAACCTCGGCGCGGGTATCTTCCAACAGTTTCTTTTGTGCTTCGTTGTGATAGAACGCCGCGTTCATATACTGGCGTTTGCTGTTGGGTTTGGTGGGATTATGCCGCCCCCAAAAGACCTCCAATAAATCCCGGTAGGAGATCACGTTCGGGTCGTAATCCACCTGCACGGCCTCGGAATGGTCGCCCATCCGGTGATAGGTGGGGTTTGGCGTGGCGCCGCCCGTATACCCGACGCGGGTGCGGATCACACCGGGGAGGCTCCCTAACTGGGAGTCTGGCCCCCAAAATCAGCCAAAGGCAAAAGTCGCCGTCTCGAACGTCTGGGGCGCAGCAGCATCAATGGGAGGAATAGATGAAAGGGAAGTAACAGGTGAAAAAAACATAGCTGACTCCTGAAATGATATCCAACTCGATTCAATCCTTTGTTCTATTGTGTCATTGTACCGGCGAAATGTTACATTATTCTAAAGGGAACCGTAACCGTTCACTTGGTGAGGGGATTATCCGAAAAAATGGTGTCCGCAGGGGGTGTACACCCCCTGCGGACACCATTTTTTCGGGTTCTTACCCCCTTCAGGTGGGGGAACTGAACGGTTACAGGGAACCCATTATGCGCCAGAAATTTCGTCAAGAATTTCCCAATTGCCTGCTTGTAATGCCTCCATGTATTCGTTAACCAATATTCCTCGTTTAATAGTGGCAGTGATGGCGGGCGCATATTGTGGATATCCTAGCAAAATCGCTCCGACGATTTTGTCCTCTGAAATCACGAGTTTGCGATAGCGGTGGGCGTTCGTGTCTTCAAGCGCAATGGTGATATCCGAGTCTGACTGTGCCTCAAACCGTCCGATTGAAGTCAAGTCCACGCCGACAACTTTTAACGCGGTTACCGGAACGACCTCCCGGTAGATTTCCTTGCCTCCGACGGCGTTGATGGCTGCGATACGACCCTGTTCTACGGCCACAGGCCATAAACCGGGTATTTTGGAATTGAATTCACAGACATCTCCGGCGGCGAAAATATCGGGATTGCTGGTACGCATGGTTTCATCTACCACGATCCCTCGTTTGACTTTTAAGCCAGCCGTCTGTGCGATTTCCATATTTGGCTGGATACCCACGGCGACGAGAAAGACATCCGCCTGCAACGCCCGGCCGTCTTTTAGCGTTACCTGGGCTAATCGTCCTCCCTCCTCGAGGGGGAGAGCTTGCACAGAATCGGCCTCAGCTTCGAGAACGATATCCATGCCCAAAGTTTCCAGGTATTGGCGCAAGAAATGGCTGCCGCGTTCGTCCAGTTGGCGGCGCAAGAGCCATTTGCCGCGCTCCAACACACTCACATCCGCCCCTATTTTATGCAAGGCGTATCCTGCTTCCAATCCTAATAACCCACCCCCTGCAATGACCGCATAGTGGCAGCGATGTTTTTGCACGAAGGCACGCACATGAATGGCGTCCTCCGCCTCCCGCAGTACATAAGTGCCCGGTATACCAAAGCCGGAGATGGGTGGCACAAAGCTGGAACTACCATTTGCAAAGATTAGCCGGTTGTAAGGGATTATTTCGTTCGTGGCAAGGATCGCTTCATGGGTGGTGGGATCAATGTGGGCTACTTGCGTATTCAGCCAGCTTGTGATTTTCCGCTCTTCATACCAGGATTCGGGCTGCAAATACAACCCGCTCATCGCCGAACGCCCGTACACCAGGCGAGTAATCGCCATCCGGTTGTATAGATGATGGGATTCCCGTCCGATGAGGTGAATCTCACAGGCCGGATGGCGGCGGCGGATGTAATCGGCGGCCGTGACCCCCGCAATCCCGTTGCCCACGATAACAATACTTTTTATAGATTCATCGAATACAGCCGTCTCACTTTGACTGGGCGCGCCAGCTTTTGCCTGATCCATCTGTAAAGACACCGAAACCGCCCCTTTCACCCGACACATACACGCCAGCCTGGCCTGATCTCCCAATCCCAGCCTTTCCAATGTCGCTCGTTCATCCGCACCCTTCGGCGAAAGATTTTCCTGCCCGTCCAGGATCAGGATTGGGTCAGCCCCGCACATCCCCATCCGGCAGCCGGCCTCGATAGGTTGGTGATTGCCTTCTGCAATTTCTAACAGGGTGCGCCCTGGCTCAACGAGCACGCGCACCTCATTGGGCAAAAACGTCACTTCCAGCTTATCCTGTTTGATCGCCTGCTTTAAGACTCGCGAGGCGCCTGGTGCAATCCGGGTTTCTTCTTGCTGCATCAACTGCCCCAGGAATAACGGCTCTTTACGAAAGGTGCGAACCATCCAGGCTACCGCCACACCGATAATCACCGCCTGTCCTGCCCATCCGACCCATACGGAGGGCACAACCCCGAACGTACTGCCAACCGCGTGCAGCCATTGGGGCAATCCAAATCCGTAAAACAAATTAATCGCAACCGCCCCAAACAACGCCGTCAGTTTGTTGGTCGTCACCTTGAGAAAAGCATCCAAGAAATTAAAAATGCCCATACTGATGATGACATAAAGCCCAAATTGGAGATACATACTCCCAATCGAAATGGCAGGCGGGTTGGGGAGGGTAAAATACGCCGCAATAAAACCGGGCATCGCGGCGGCAAAAAACTTACGGTAATTCCCGTGGTAGCGATCTTCGTCGTACAAATCTGCCAGGTAGGCCACACCGGGATTGAAGTCATAACAATTTTTCGTGCATCCCACGCAAGGGTCGCAGTGAGCATTCGGAATAATTACAAACGGGGTCTGGTTGTATAACCGCTGGATGGGATAAAGCGGACAAATACTGCTACACCACCCGCTTTTTCCTTTGTAAAAATATCCCCCTAGAAAAGCCCCGGCCAACGCGCCCTGTAAAAGCAAAGCCGTCGCCGTGCCACTGGTATTGAACAACCACTTGCGGCTGGACGCCAGCACAAAGAAAGCGACAAACCCAATCACATAACCATATTCCTTGAACCAGGCGGGGACAGTCATCCCGCGCGTAAACTTGAACACGCGCGGGGTTTGGTTGACTGCCGCGAGGGGGCAAACATTGCGCCAAAAACCGGGTGCTACCAAAAAAATGAGTGGCAAAACCGGCACAGTCACCCTCCAAAAAACAAATAGCCCCATGTCGGGTTTCACCAACAGCAGGATGACCATTGCTAAAATGGCGAGAACACTCCCTACGCGGAGCCAGACCCATACTTGGGGTGGAATCCGTGATCGGGAACGCAATTGAAGATAATTGGGAAAAATCGGGAGGGTTTCGGGGGTTGTGGAGGTCATGGGATTGTTTATTTAATCCAATTGGTAATGAAGGCATTCGCCTGGCGAAGTTTCACCGAGAGCGTGCGCGCCAGGTCTAAAAGAACTTCACGGGCCAGTTCTGGTTCATGGGCGGCAAAAACCTCAAAATTTTGAAGGCTGATGCTCAATGCCTCTCCGTCACTAACAGCCCGCAAGGTTGCCGAACGCGGTTTGCCATCCAAAAAAGCCTGCTCCCCCACAACGGCCCCACTCTCACGTAATTGGGTCCTCCGCATTTGCCCACTATTCCCCCGCGGAATGAGGACTTCCAGGCGTCCTTCCACGATAATGTAAAACGCACGATCCGTATCCCCTTGCCGGATCACAATATCCCCTGTCCGAAATCTTCGTATTTCCGTATACCGAAGCAGTTTTTCCCATTTTCCATCATCCCAGTGGGGTAAGAAAACTAACTCAGCGGAGGGTTGCCCATCCTCCTGGTCAGGATAATCAAAGAATGAGTTTAACATCGTGTCTAAGCCTCCAGGAAATTTCAAGGTTCTTTTGGAATTAATGAGCGAGATTGCCGCGCCAAATCCTAAAGAGCCACGTTCAAGCCTACGCGGACCGTATCAATGGTTGAGTATACTCTACAGTTTCCGAATCACTATGACCTGCAAGAACGCGCTCAACGCCTACGTAAACGCCACACAGAACGGGGAGATAACCCGGATGAGTAAAAAGAACACCCCACCTTCAATGTGGGGTGTTCTTCTCTCACACACCGTCTGCAATGTCTTGCTTCGCCTTGGCGATGAACATCTCCACGGACATTGCGGGCAGCCGTTCTTCGGAACGCAAGCGGGGGGCTACCTCGCCGTTTTGCATTTCTCGGTCGCCAACCACTAACATGTAAGGGATTTTCTGGTTTTGGGCATCTCGGATTTTTGCGTTCATCCGGTCGCCGCTTTCGTTGACTTCCGCTCGCAAGCCGGCTTCTTTCAATTTTGCCGTGACCAGCCGGGCATAGTCCAAATGCCGGTCAGCGATGGGGATGATGACCGCCTGCACGGGGGCCAGCCAGACGGGGAATGCGCCCGCAAAGTGTTCGATCAAGGCGGCCAGGAACCGTTCTGTCGTCCCCGTGACAGCGCGGTGCACCACGACGGGCGTGTGTTCCTTGTTGTCCTCACCGATGTACGTGAGACCCAACCGGGCAGGCTGGATGAAATCCACCTGGATCGTAGACAACTGCCATTCGCGGCCCAGTACATCCCGCGCCATGAAGTCGGCTTTGGGGCCGTAAAACGCGGCTTCACCCGTAGCTTCGAAGTAATCGACGCCATTGGCATCGAGGGACGAACGCAGCGCGTTTTCAGCCTTCATCCACTTTTCATCATCCTGCACGTACTTTCCGCCTTCCCCGCGTAGGGACAGGCGCACTTTGTAGTCCGTAAAACGATAGCGGTTGAGTACTTCCCGGATCAGGTTTAACGCCAGAGAGAACTCTTCTCCGATCTGCTCTTCCGTGCAGAAGACATGGCAGTCGTCCTGCGTCAAGGCGCGGACGCGCAGTAGACCGTTCAATTCACCTGTTTTTTCGTAGCGGTAGAGGGTGGCAAACTCAGAGAAGCGCAGAGGCAATTCCCGGTAAGAGTGGCGACCCATTTCTTTGTACAGCATCATGTGGCTGGGACAGTTCATCGGCTTGAGCCGAAACTTCGTGTTTTCATCCACCAAAGGAGGAAACATCGAATCCTTGTAGTTGTCATAGTGTCCAGATCGGTGGAAGAGGTCTTCCTTGACCAGATGCCCCGTCCAAACGTGTTGGTAACCGTACTTTGTCTGTAATTCGCGGACGTACGATTCCATCAGGTAGCGGAGCATTTCACCTTTGGGTGTGAAGAGCGGCAGACCGGGGCCAACATCTTCGGAGAAATAGAACAAGCCCAACTCTTTACCGAGTTTCCGGTGGTCGCGCTTTTTGGCTTCTTCCAACTTCCACAGATATTCTTCAAGTTCCTGCCCTGATTGCCAGGCCGTGCCATATACCCGCTGGAGCATGGGACGATTTTCGTCGCCGCGCCAGTACGCACCTGCCACGTTCATCAGCTTGAATGCGCTGGGGTTGATCTGCCCGGTGTGTTCGACATGAGGCCCCCGGCACAGGTCGGTGAACGTATCGTGTGTGTAGAATGAGATGACGGGCGGTTCACTGACCGGGTTGCCGTACTCGTCCATTCCGCCGTGTTCTAACCCTACGATGAGTTCGATCTTATATGGCTGGTCTTTGAATTGGGTTTTGGCTTCCTCGGCGGAGACGACTTTGCGCTCGAAATTGTGCCGCGCAGCAATGATCTGGCGCATGCGTTTTTCGATCGTGGGGAAGTCTTCAGGGGTCAATTGCCGGGGAAGGTCAAAGTCGTAGTAGAACCCGTCCTCGACGGGCGGGCCGATAGCGACTTTGGCTTCTCCCGGAGGGAACATCTCCGTAACCGCTTGCGCCATGACATGCGCTGCCGAATGGCGGATGCGGTAAAGCTCCGTTTTTTCGTAGGAAATTTCTTTTTGTTCGGCCATCGTGGCACCTCCAAGACGTTGTGCGTATTGCGTAT
>DATDOR010000661.1:0-7031 GCA_035293165.1 Anaerolineales bacterium
GGTCAGTTGCACAGAGCCGGTGTTGGCATACCCGGCCTCGAACTGGTCGTAAGGCGCTAATCCCTGGGCGTTGGTTTCCCAATAGCTGGATGCCCGCACATATTCATGGCGGTTGACGGCATTGAACAGGGAACGCAGCACCTGGATGGCATGGAAACCCGGTTGGGGCTGGAACCGTGGTTGGAACCACCGTTGAAGATTGAGTCGGCGCCTGCGTCGCGGTGGAGGTGGGGGCTGTCGTAGGAGCCAGCGTGGTATTTGTCGGCGCAACGGTATCGGTTGGCACAACGGTGTTCGTGGGTTCGACTGTGGCGGAAGAGCCACAATTCCTTATTGACGATTAAGCAACCTCATCCCATTCCCCGTCACCAACAGCGACGCCCCCATATCCCCCAGCACCGCCAGCCACATCGTCCCCCAACCGAACAGCACCAACAGCAAAAAGGCCACCTTGATCCCCAGGCTCAGCGCGATATTCGCCCGGATCACCCGCATCGTCATTTTCGAAAGCCGGATCAGGAATGGTAGTTTGTCCAGGTCATCACCCATCAGCACCACGTCGGCGGTTTCCATCGCTTGCTCGGTGCCGGCTCCGCCCATCGCAATCCCGACCGAGGCCGTTGCCAGCGCGGGGGCGTCGTTGATCCCATCGCCCACCATCGCCACCGTGCCGAACTCCGCCAACAGCGCCCGTGCCGCATCCACCTTGTGTTCGGGCAGCAGGTTTGCCCGCACGTCCGTCACCCCTACCTGAGCGGCAATGGATTGCGCGGTCGTTTCGTTATCACCAGTCAGCATAATCAGGTGTTCCAAACCTTCTCTCCGCAGTACGGACAATGCCATCCGGCTGTTTTCTCGCGGTATATCTGCCACGGTGATGTAGCCCGCGTACGCCTGTCCATCGCTGACAAGCATTGGCGTGTACCCCTGCCGGGTGGCAGAATCGACCGCTTCACATACTCCTACCGGGTGGGAAAATTCAGCGTCGAAATACGCATGGCTGCCGATTAGCACCTCCCGCCCGTTCACCTGCCCGCTGACACCTTTCCCTGCCAGCGCTGTGACCCCACCCGCCGCCGGGTAGCGGTGCTGCACCCCGCGCGCTTCACTGGCGCTGACAATCGCCCCCGCCAACGGGTGTTCGCTATGCCGTTCCACTGCACTGGCGAGCGCGAGCAGGTCGTCGCACGGATCGCAAATCCCGGTTTCGGGGTCGGTACAGGCAATCGAATGGACGCCAATCACCGCTGGTTGACCTTCCGTCAGCGTACCGGTTTTGTCGAACGCTATGGCCCGGACTTTTGCCAGCGTTTCGAGATGCGCGCCGCCTTTGACCAACACACCATTCCGGGCTGCGTTGCTGATCGCACTGATCAGGCTGACCGGGGTGCTGATCACGAGCGCACACGGGCACGCGATGACGAGCAGTTCCAACGCCCGGTACAGCCACCCTTGTGTAGCCGGGTCGGGGTTCCAAAAGGGTTCTCCAAAAAACACCGGGGGGATCACCGCTACGAGCGCGGCCACCGTCACAACGGCGGGCGTGTACACCTTCGCAAACCGGTCTACGAACCGCTGGGACGGGGCTTTTTTATCCTGCGCTTCCTCCACCATCTGGATCATCCGCGCAATCGTATTGTCGGCGGCCCGGTGAGTAACTTCGATTTCGAGGGCGGCCTCCCCGTTGATGCTGCCCGCGAACACCTCCTCGCCGGGTTGGCGGGGGACAGGCACACTCTCGCCGGTGATCGCCGCCTGGTTGACGGTGGATCCCCCCGCCAGGATACGGCCATCCATCGGAATCCGTTCTCCCGGCTTGACCACGATCCGATCGCCAAGGTCAAGATCATTCACGTCAACGAGTTGCATTTCCAACCCGCAAAACGGGCACGGCCCGCCTTCATAGCCATCCTGCCCCAGATGCTCGCGGCAGTCTATACAGGGGCGCAAGACCGCAGCCTGGCGGGGAGTGAGCGCCACGAGCGAACGAATGGACTCCCGCGCGCGTTGTGCCGTGAACCCTTCGAGCGCTTCCCCGATGGCAAATAGGGTGATCACCAGTCCGGCCTCCGTGTACTCCCCGATGATCGCAGCGCCAATTGCGGCAATCGTCATCAACACGTTGATGTTGATCTCCCGGTTAATCGTCACCGCCCGCCACGCACTCCGCGCAATCGGATACCCGGCCACGACCATCGCCGCGAGGGAGAACAAATCGAGCAGGGGGTGGGAAAAGCCCAAACCGGGCAGAAGTTCGTTGAAGATCAGTCCGGGGAGGATGAGCAGCGTACCGAGCAAAGCCAATTGAGTGTCGCGACGTCCCCGCATAAAGCTCAAGAATGAGGTTTCAGGTTTTGGGGTGTCAGGCCTGTCCTGAGCAGAGCCGAAGGATGTCAGGTTTTGGGATATGTCGTAGCCGAGTTCCCGCACGCGCTGAACAATTTTCTCTTGCGTAATATCCCCTTCTACGCGTAAGGTTTCGGAAGTGAAGTTGAGAGCACAGGATTGCACGCCATCCAATTTTGCCACACCGCGCTCAATCGTTTGGGCGCACGCGGCACAGTCCATACCGGTGATTTGGAGGGTGAAGGTGTTGGGTTGGGTCATCGTGAAAGTTTGCTCAAATGGATTGGTACACAGAGGGCACAGAGAACAACAGAAGGAAACAGAGAATTTTAGATTATTCTGTATCCTTCTGTAGCTTCCGTGTCATCTGTGTACGGTTAGTATAAACCTTCAAGTTGGGTTGAATGTCAAGGGTAAAATTAAAACCTGACAGGTCTAAACTTTACGAGGAAAAATGCTCAAGCGCCAAAAAAATTCGGGCAAAGATGAACGCTTCCTCTCCTCTTGCCTCCAGCAAATACCCCTCTTCGTTGTGATCCAACACCGGATTTTGGTGCGGGTGCACATCGCAACTCGCTTCCAGGCTGGATAGCATATTCAACGCCTCCCCCACCGCCGGGTCCTGGCTGACGACCAGAATCTTGTACCCATCTTCCTCCTGCCAGACGTGGAAATGCTGCCCCCGCAAGTTTTCCAGGATCGCCATCGCCTGTTCGGATGTGAGTTTGCAGCCTGTGCGCTCCCCCAACCAGTGCAGCATCGAACTGGCGTGTTCATTGCGCGGGTTGGCGCAGACCCGTTCGAGCAAGAGGTCAAACACTTCCGAAGAGGATTGGCTACGCGTACTTAGAGACAGGTCGGTCAGGAATAAGGCGAGTTCGTGCTGTTGAACCAATCGCTCTGTAACCTGACGTTCCAGTGCCAAATAGCGTTGTTCGGCGGTTTCTGTAAGGGCTTGATTGCTTAAATCCCCCTTTTGCAAACCTTGTAACAGCGTGTGGATGTCGTTCAGTGAGAAGCCGAGCCGCTGGGCACGTTGGATAAAGCGCAGGATTTGTAAGGCTTCGGGCGCGTAATAGCGATAGCCGGATTCATTCCGTCCTGCCGGGGTGAGCAGTCCCTGTTCCTCGTAGTATCGCAAAGCCGAAGTGCGTACCCCGGCCTGTTTCGCCAGTTGACCGATGCTAATCATTTGATTACGATCACTTGATTACGATCACTCGATACCGTCAACAAATACCTGATCCGTCACCCGCGAGCCAAGAACGAGTGTGTCGGTCTGGCCTTCAACCTGGATCGTCAGGTTGTCATCGAAGGGGGAGTATTCGAGAACAGTGATATGAATCTGGGGGATGAGGCCGCGTTCTTCCAGATAGCAGAGCAGTTCGGGGTCGGAGTCCCGCACCCGGCGGATGGTGGCGCGGTCGCCGGGGCGCAATTGGCTGAGAGGGGTAGACGTGGAAGGTGGCAGGGTCAGATCAACGGTTGGAATCGGGTCCCCGTGCGGGTCGTGAAGGGGGTCCCCCAGAACTGCAGCGATGCGAGCCTCGAATTCTTCGGAGATGACGTGTTCTAGCCGGTCAGCTTCATCGTGGACTTTGTCCCAGGGATAGCCGAGCATCTGGTGCAGGTACAGTTCCAACAGCCGGTGGTGGCGGATGATTTCCAGGGCAACTTTTTCCCCCTCTGTCGTGAGGATGACACCCTGGTGTTTTTCGTATTCCACAAGCGGGGGATCGGTCTCGGATAGTTTTTTGATCATCCCGGAGACCGATCCAGGTTTGACATCCAACCGTTCAGCCAGGTCGTTCGTGCTGGCGCGCCCGTGGATGGCGGTCAGTTTGTAGATCGCTTTGAGATAATCTTCGATTGCGTGGGTGAGGTTCTCGCGCATAAGTTCCTTTGAAAACTAGACCAGGCAGGTTTCCAAATCACGACTTTATTGAAGAAGGGACATGCAAAACCTGTCAGGTCTCAATATGAAATTTAGGCTAGACTAAATATAATCTTAGTGGATTAAAGGTTTATCGTCAAGATGGATTTTTGAACAACATACAGAAACAAGTATTGCTTTAATTGTAATAGGTGTTACACTTATACAGCGATGATATGGTTAGCCTTCTCCTACTCCCTCTCCGCCCAATCCGGTTCCACCCCGCGCGTCACGCTCTGGAGGCGGTTGAAACGGCTGGGAGCCATTGTCCCGACTGGGAGTGTGTACCTCCTCCCGAAGGTGGATGAATGTATCGAAGCTTTTCAATGGCTGGCGCAGGAAGTCCGCCAGGCGGGAGGAGAAGCTTTGGTGATGCGCGTGGAACAATTTGAAGGATTGGAGGATGCCCAACTGGTTGGAATGTTCAACCAGGCGCGCGCCGGAGAGTATGCGGAAATTGACCGGCAACTGACAGTGTGGGAAGAACAAGACGAGGGTGATTCAGTTGCTCTGCAAGCCACTTTAGAACGCTTACAAAAACAACACACAGAAATCGCCCGTGTGGATTACTTCCAATCCCCGGAAGGGATACAACTCGCGTCTCGTCTGCGTCAAGCCTCCCAACGCCTGAACCCCGACAGTGAAACACCCCCAGACATCCCATTGGCCACCCCTTCCGATTACCAGGGCCGCCGGTGGGTAACGCGCCCTCGCCCGCATATAGACCGTCTCGCGTGCATCTGGCTCATCCACCGGTTCATTGACCCCGAAGCGGCCATCCGTTTCTCCGACCAGCCCGAACCCGACGAAATCACCTTCGACATGCCAGATTCCCACTTTGGGCATGTGGGGACTCTCTGCACCTTCGAGACGATGATCCGCGCCTTTAACCTGACCGCCCCCGCGCTCTACCCCCTCGCAGAAATTGTCCACGAAGTGGACGTGCGCGATGGCCGCTATCCCCGCCCGGAATCGACCGGGGTGGACGCGGTTCTGCGCGGCTGGCTGGCGACTGGTTTATCCGACGCGGAACTGGAAGTGAATGGGATAGCGCTCTTTGAAGGATTATTTGCATCGCTTTCTTCCAATCTTTTGTAACAATCAGGAGTTTTCTATGTTATGGATCACACGTTCTCATGTCCACGTTGACCGGGTCGCCTGCCCCTGGCTGATCCGGCGGTTTGTCGATTCCGACGCCACTTTTCTGCTCGTCCCGAAAAGCCAGATTGACAAAGTCGCCACCGAAACCGGCGGGATTCCCTTCGACGCGCCTGGTGTGGAACTCGGCCACCACAACGGAAAATGCTCGTTCGAGACCATCATCGAAAAATACAGCCTGACCGACCCTGGCCTGCTCCGGCTCGCCAAGATCGTCCATGCTGCCGACATTGAAGCCGACCTGCACACAGACGAAATCGCCCCCGGCCTGGAGGCCATCGCGAGCGGTTTCAGCCTGATTCTGCCGGACGACCGGGTGAATCTGGAAAAGCAGTTTGTGGTGTATGATGCGCTCTACGCGTGGTGTAGACTTCAAGTGGCAAGGCAATCATAGTACACAGAAAACATGGAAAACGCAGAAGGACGCAGAAATATTTTTTCTGTGTCCTTCTGTGAATCCTCTGTATCTTCTGTGTACCAACCACACTCTCCAACTATGAATACTCAAACCCGTTTCATTCAATTCTTCGCACTCCAAAAGAATATGCTCGTCCTACTCGGCATGGTCATCCTCGTCGGGTTGGGGGAGAAGATGGCGGAGCGGTTTTTGCCCCTCTACCTGGTCGCGTTGGGAGGCGGCGCGTTGTCGGTGGGGCTGCTGAATGGGATGGACAACCTGCTCAGCGCGCTGTACTCGTTCCCAGGCGGGTACCTGAGCGACCGGCTGGGGTATAAACGCGCCCTCGCGGTGTTCAACCTGCTGGCAATGGCCGGCTTCCTAATCGTGATTCTGTTCCCATACTGGCAAGCCGTCATCATTGGGTCAATGCTTTTCATCTCCTGGACGGCGATTTCCCTCCCGGCGACGATGAGCATGATCTCCCAAATCCTGCCGCAGAACAAACACACGATGGGCGTTTCGATGCACTCACTTGTGCGGCGGATTCCGATGGCGTTAGGGCCGGTGTTGGGCGGGCTGATGATCACCCGGTGGGGCGAGGTGACCGGGACGCGGTGGGCGTTCACCGCCGCGTTTGTGCTGGGGGGCGTGTCGCTGATCTTCCAGCAGCGGATGATTGATGAGCAGAATAAAAAGCTCACACAGGCGAATTCCAGCCCCCTGCTCGCCATCCGCAGCATCAGCCCGGATTTACGCCGCCTGCTCGTTTCGGACATCCTGATCCGTTTTTGCGAGCAGATTCCGTATGCGTTCGTCGTCTTATGGGCGGTGAACATCGTGGGCATCACACCCGCTCAGTTTGGCCTGCTGACGGCGATTGAGATGGTAGTGGCAATGTTGATTTACGTGCCGGTCGCCTATCTGGTTGATAAAAGCACGAAAAAACCATTCGTCGTCATCACGTTCGGTTTTTTCACCCTGTTCCCGCTTGTGTTGTGGTATTCCCGCTCGTTTTGGTTGCTCGTGTTCGCCTTCATCGTGCGCGGACTGAAGGAGTTCGGCGAGCCGACCCGTAAGGCGTTGATCATGGAACTATGCCCCGAAGGGCAAAAGGCCAGTACGTTCGGGGCGTATTACCTGGTGCGGGATGTGGTGGTGTCTATCGCAGCGTTTGGGGGTGCGTTCTTGTGGCAG
>DATDOR010000662.1:0-7063 GCA_035293165.1 Anaerolineales bacterium
TCTGAGACGAAATCATTCCCAATACTCGCCAGGCGGCGCCCACAAATTCTAATTGTTCTCTTTCCTGTCCCAGAGAAAGTGCCTTTTCTGCTGCGGCCAGCGCATCGTTAGTATTGCCTCGTTTCAGCAATGCAAAGGATAAATAGTAATACGTCTCTCCCAGACCTCCCCAGCCGCTTGCCTCTAGTGCTTCAATCACCTTCCGCAAATCTTGCTCTGCGGCATCATATTCGCCTAATCCAATTCTTGCAGCACCAAGATTGCTTAAAAATGTAATTTCTCCGTCCCGATCCCCAATTTCGCGAGCAATGCTCAACGCATCCTGATAATATCGGATGGCTTTTTGATAATCTCCGCGTTGGCGTGCACTGTCTCCGAGGTTGTTAAGCATATACCCAACTTGATTGCGGTTATCCATGTGTTTGTATAAATCGAGTGCCTTCTGAAAATAGGTAATTGCTTTTGCATAATTGCCTTGTGCATCGTTGACAACCCCCATCAGATTAAGGCTTTGGGCAACCTCCATGCGTGCATCCAAAGAAGTACTTAAATCGAGAACACTTTCCGCAACTTTACTCGCTTCATCTAAATTGCCAGTCTTGTATTCCATCCAACCTAGAACCACAAGAGATTTTGCAATTTCATTTTGATCGCCGGAGTTTTGAGCCGTTTCTTCGGCCCGCCGGGCAAGGTCAAGCGCAGCAGTATAATCGCCTAAATCATCTTGTACCTGCGCTAACCCACAGAGGGCACGTGATTGTGCACTCAGGTTTCCAATGCTCTGCGCGACTTCATACATGGCATTATAAGCCCGGTTTGCTTCTGAATATCTGGCCTGTACAATCAAAACAGAACCCAATCCTTCATATAAAACGACGTAATTATCGGGGGGAATCTGGCTTTCCGGGAGTAATTTCTCTGCCTGACGATACCAACGTAACGCGCTTTGATAGGCATAAATATCGCGTGCGTAGTTTCCTGCTTGTAAACTATAGTGAATCCCCTTTTCAATTTCATCCGCCTGCAAGAAATGATTGGCTAATTGACCGAAAACCGGGGATAAATTATCGGCATAACGTTTTTCCAGAACTATCCCAATCTGGCGATGCAATGCGCGCCGGCGATGTATGGGTAATTCTTCATATATCACCTGTTGAACATCTGCATGGTTAAAGGCCAACATCGCCCCTCCATCTACTTCCCGGAGAATGTTGCGTTCCATCGCCTCATCAAGTCCATTGAACAGCTCTTCTTCGGTCAAATCACTGGTAGCCAATAAATCATTCATCGAAAACTGCTGTCCCAGTATGGCTGCGCGACGAATGAGTTCCTGGGTTTGCTCGCTAAACCGTTCTACCCGGCTCATAATAATATCGCGCACAGATTTTGGCAGTTTTACATCGCTGATTGGCCTGAATTGCCATTTCCCTTCCCGAAAGACAACTGCTCCATCCTCATTCAGGCTCTTAACGACCTCTTTAACATAAAATGGATTGCCTCCTGTTCGGTTGTGAATGGCGTCAACCCATTCGGAGGGGATTTCCCTATTCCAAGTCATCTCTAGAAGTTCAACGACCCCATCTTTACTCATACGGCCAATTGACATTTTTTGATAATTCGGATACCTGTTAAGTTCGTGATCGAGTTTGATGAGTGGATGGTTTTGACTCAATTCCACATCGCGGTAAAGGCCGATGATCAAGATCGGTACAGAAGAGATGTTTCGGAAAAGGTAGAACAGTACCCGCATACTGGCGGGATCGATCCATTGCAGATTATCAATGACAAGCAACCAGGGTTGAGCAATTGCCGCACGCTTAATGAATTCTGCAATACTCCGCATTAATCGTGACCGTTCCTGCTCGGGTTCAAGGGGAGGAAGTTCAGGTAAATCTGAAAGATATTGGTTGATCTGGGGCAAGATCGTGGCTAAAACGGGCGCATCGTCCTCCAGCTGTTCCAAACTTTCTGCTGTGGTACTGCGCGCCAGGTATTCACGAAGAATATCAATAAAGGGCTGGTAGGGAGAACTAACTTCTAATTCGCCGCACTGTCCAATCAAAACACACGCCCCTTCGATTTGTGAACTTAACTGTTCAACGATAAAAGATTTGCCGACGCCAGCCTCTCCGGCAATTAGCACCAACTGCCCGCGCCCAATTTGGGCCAGGTCCCAAAGCCTCAAAAGCTGTTCGAGTTCTTCCTCTCGTTCGATCATGGCTTGCCGGCGGGAACTTCCGACGGATAAACGGGTCAAGGTATCACCCCCAGTTAAGTTCATAGGACCTGAACTTCTTGAAATCGTTTTCGTGTCCGGTAAAACTTCCAACCCAAGCAATATCTGCCGCACTTGTGAAGAGGTTTCATAACGTTGCGCCGGGTCTTTTGCCAGAAGCTTTAGGATCAGGTGCTCTAAAGAGCGAGATATATTGGGATTAATTTGGCGGGGAGGAATTGGTTTTTGATAAAGGTGTTTTTCTAATACATAGCGAATCTCCCCTAAGAAGGGTTTGCGGCCTGTGAATAACTCGTACATAATAAGACCAAAAGCATATAAATCTGTTCGAGCATCTACGCGCTTTCCCTCAATTTGTTCAGGGGCAAGGTAATATGCATCGCCCAATAGAAAAGGTAATTCAGTCAAACGTTGCCCCTCTTCTGCCCACCATAAGCCAAAATCAATCAATTTTACTTCGTCCGATACCATAACATTTTCGGGTTTTAAGTTGCCATTCACCGCACCCTTGTTATGGGCATATTCCAGCGCATACAAAATATCAACGGCCATATCCATCGGCCGAAATCCACTATCTTTATTAATTAAGTCTCTTAAAGGCTGTCCCTCAATATATTCCATCACCATATAAGCCAATCCTTGATCCTCTGCCCAATCAAAAATTGTCACCACATTTGGCGCTTGTAATCGGGCCATTTGCCGGGCTTTGGTTAACAGACGTTTAACTGCGCTTTGCCCCAGGGTTGGCGACAGAACTTTAATAGCAACAGGACGGTCCAGGCGGGTATCATTGGCCTTAAAAACCGTACTTAGATCACTTTCTCCTAACAGGGTTTCGATTTGATATCTCTCCGAAAGTAATTGCCCTTTCAAACGGAGCGTATCGCCTGCCTCAAGCGCCGATTGAGCTACTTGAACAGTAGGATAGATCGCAAACAAATCCAGAAAATTTGCCAACTCAATGACTTTATAATTGCTTGGAGATAGACCAGTGAGGGCCATCGGTCTGCCTTCCCAATGGCGACGCAAATCAATCAGTGCCCGCAGGCCTGCTATATTTAGCTGGGTTACGCCACTCAAATCAACGACGAGGCGGGGGAGTCGTGCCCCACCCGCATAAGTGGGAGCGTCTTGTCCTGCCTGCAATAACACTTCTGAAACGTGATTTTGGTCAAACTCATCTGAGATTTGCAACACTGCTGACTCGTTATTAGGTCCCCCTTCGTAAGCAAATACTTTCACTGGTTCAAGATCGAAAGATAAACCCTCTTCCCCAATAATGACCTCACAGGTGGCCGTTCCTCTTGTGGTTTGTTGGTAAGCCAGTGTTTGTTGCAAAATATCTACTAATTCTTGATCAGTGGTTACGGGGTCATGATGGAAAAGGACCAGCCGTTTTGCTTTTGCCTTGCGCGCCATATCTGCACCGATAAGCGCAGAACTATGTCCCCAATCCTCATACTTAACCAACGCATCCCGAAGCGAGAATTGCGCATCAAAAAATAACACATCCGCCCCAGAAAAAAATTGGATATACGGGCGACTGCTGGCCTCATCAATTTTTTTATATTCCGCATCACTGGCATACACCACAATAGCTTCGTTGTATTCAAAACGATAAGCATAGGCATCCCCAGGATGAGGCAATTTCAACGTCTTGATGTGAACTTCCCCAAATTGAATCGGATCACCCTCTTGCACACGTTGATACACAACTTCTGCCCGCACCACATCATCATAAGCAACAGGAAAATATAGCGGAGTCATCTGATTTTTTAAGTAACTTTCAAAATCATGAATCCCGATTATATGAATCTTGTTTCCCGGCACGTAAAGCGGCGTAAAAAAGGGCAATCCCTGAATATGATCCCAGTGCAAGTGGCTGAAAAATAAATAAATTTCACCTTCACCCCGTCCGCAAGGTCCTTTCATCAATTCCCTGCCCAAGGGGCGGATACCCGACCCGGCATCCACAATAAAAGTTTTTCCATCTGCCTGAATCTCAACGCAGGATGTATTTCCACCTGCGGTGCCTGAAATTACCGGGTGTAGCCCGTCAATATAATCGCGAATGGCCTGCGGATCATCTAAATCTACCCCCCTGGCTCCTTGCAATACAAACATCATTTTTTCGCGAATAACTTGCGGAGTGATTGGGGATGGAATAGAACCCCGTGCTCCCCAAATTTTCACCTTCATAACTGCCTCCACATAAGCAGTAATAATTTCATCAATAAATCCTTAATAATGAGATTAATCACAATTCTACTTGATTTTACATCAGCTATATACACCTCTTCATTACCAAAATGGTACAATGTGCCCACGATCTGCAAGAATGGTATCACCCCCTATGAATGATGAAATATTATACAAACATTTGCTAGATTTGCGCCAGCAAATTAATTACCACAATTACCGTTATAACGTGCTGGACGATCCAGTGATTAGTGATTATGAATATGATCAACTTCTAAATGAGCTGCGCGCGATTGAAACCACCCACCCTGAATGGATTACTCCCGATTCCCCTTCCCAACGGGTGGGGGGAACACCTGTTGATCGTTTTGAAAAAGTACGGCATCCTGCTCCTATTCTTAGCCTGGCCAACGCATTCAGCTTTGAGGACATCCGTGCCTGGTTTGAACGGGTTGCCCGGGTAGACGAACGCGTCTTGAACTCCGATTTTTCCGTCGAACCTAAACTCGATGGTTTATCGGTCGTCTTGCATTACCAGAATGGGATGTTTGTCCAGGGTGCTACACGAGGCGATGGCGAAATCGGGGAAGACATCACCTCAAATTTACGAACTATCAAGGCATTACCCCTAAAAATCCCTGTTGATGTTCCATCTTCTCAAGATGATGTGGGGGTCTCTATCGTTGTCCGTGGAGAAGCCTTTTTTTTCCTCAAAGACTTTGAAATGCTTAACCAACGCCTTGCAGAGGCAGGGGAAAAAACTTACCAGAATCCTCGTAATACTGCAGCCGGAACACTTCGCCAGCTTGACCCTAGCTTAACCGCCTCTCGGCCCTTAACGCTTTATATTTACCAAATCGTTACAGGAGAAGGGGATTTGCCAAAAACCCAGTGGGATACTCTCCAAACTCTCCGTGTTTTGGGGTTTCCTGTTCCACCGGCCTATCATTGTCACTCCCTTGAGCAGGTTTTCCCAATTCTAGAAGAGTGGACGCACAAACGCGAAACGCTCGCCTACGAAATTGATGGCATGGTTATCAAAATCAATGATCACGCACTGTTTCGCGATTTGGGCTTTGTCGGGAAAGATCCACGTGGCGCGATTGCCTATAAATTCCCCGCACAGGAAGTGACGACGACCTTGAATGACATCGGTGTCAATGTGGGACGGACGGGTGTACTGACCCCGTATGCGATTCTTGAGCCGGTTGAGATCGGGGGTGTGATCGTCAAGCAAGCGACCCTGCACAATTTTGACTACATCGCCGAAAAAGATATTCGTGTGGGAGATCGGGTACGCATCAAACGCGCGGGAGAAGTGATTCCATATGTGATTGGGCCGGTAATTGCTGCCCGCCCCACCCCGCCTGGGCCAGCGTATGTTCCTCCGATGAATTGTCCAGTTTGTGGCCAACCGGTTGAGAATCCACCCGGTGAGGTTGCGTGGTACTGCGTTAATGCCGCTTGCCCGGAGCAGCTGATCCGCAATGTCGAGCATTTTGTATCTCGTGGGACGATGGATATTGTCGGTCTCGGCATCAAAATCGTGGAGCAGTTGATTCGGGAAAAATTGGTTATGGATGTGGCTGATTTATATGCGCTTAAACGAGAGCAGTTGTTAGAACTGGAGGGATTCGCGGAGAAAAAAGCGGATAACCTGCTGATTTCCATTGAAAGGTCGAAAGCGCAACCGTTGGGTAGGTTAATTAATGCTTTGGGCATTCGAGGGGTAGGGGCCGTGATGGCCAATGACTTGACGCAGCATTATCCTGATCTAGATGCACTCGCCCAGGCATCGGTGGAAGAATTGCAAGGGATTGAGGGTGTTGGCCCAAATATCGCTCAAGCCATCGTAGATTGGTTTGAGCGCCCGCGAAACCGTGAACTGATTGCCAAGCTAAAGGCTTTTGGTCTCTGGCCGGTAGCGGAAACCCACAAGGTAGAAGATCACCTGCAATCATTCACTGGGTTAACTTTTGTCATCACGGGGACATTGCCGACCATGACTCGCGAAGAGGCCGCGAAACTCATCGAAGCCCACGGAGGGAAAGTAACCAGCTCTGTAAGCAAAAAGACCAACTATTTACTGGCAGGGGAAAGTGCCGGGTCCAAATTGATGAAAGCACAAGCTCTTAATGTGCCTATCATTGATGAGACCCAATTGCGAGCGTTGATCTCGTGAAATCACCATTGCCATTCAATCAAGAATGGCGGTTTTTACACACTTACATCGCTCAGGTATCTTGCAAACGCTTCCGGCCGTAAAAACAGGTGGATGAAGAGCGCACCCAAAAACCCACCGATGTGTGCCCAATAATTGACTCGAAACTCGGCCTCGCCTGTAAAGGTCAGGAAGGCGGGAATGAGTTGGATACCCAGAAAATACAAGACCACCCAAAATGCACGGATTCGCGGCCAGGTCGGGACAATCCAGATTAAGATAAGGGTTCGGATGCGTCCTTCGGGAAATAGCACCAGATATGCTCCCATAACGCCAAAAATCGCACCACTAGCCCCAATCCCGGGGACATAGGGGTCAACGAACGCACCATCGTACTCAAAATATCCGCACAAACCCCACAGAGTAAGTAAAAAAGTAGAAACCGCAACGGCCCGCAGGCATCTTCG